>NZ_JAGPXV010000899.1:0-1740 GCF_018070405.1 Micromonospora sp. D75 | reverse complement strand
GCCGACGGTGTGCCCTGGGCCGAGTGCGACCTGGCCGACACCCGAGCCGCCGAGGCCGCCACGCGCGATCTCGCGGAACGCTCCGGCGGGCTGGACGCCGTGGTCACCGCCGCCGGCATGGACGTGCCGGGGAAGCTGGCCGACATCCCGGCGGAGACCTGGGAACGGATCGTCACTGTGGACCTGCTCGCCACGGCCGCGGTGATCCGGGCCGCGCTGCCCTGGCTGGAGGCGTCCCGCGGCAACATCGTCACGGTGGCCTCGACGCTGGGCGTGAAGGCGGTGAGCGACGCGACGGCGTACTGCGCGGCGAAGTTCGGGGTGGTGGGCTTCACCCGGGCGCTCGCCGCCGAGCTGGCCGGCACTGTGGGCGTGACGCTGCTGATCCCGGGCGGGATGCGGACCGCGTTCTTCGACGAGCGGGACGCGCAGTACCGCCCCGGCCCGGACGCGGTGCTCAACGAGCCGTCCGACACCGCCGCCGCGGTCATGTTCGCGCTCTCCCAGCCGGCCGGCTGCGCGGTACGCGAGATGGTGGTGTGCGCCGCGCAGGAGTCCTCGTACCCGTGATCCTGGTGCTGCGGGCGCTCGGCGTCGGCGACCTGGTCACCGCCGTGCCGGCGTTGCGTGGCCTGCGCGCCGGCCTGCCGGGCCGGGAACTGGTGCTCGCCGCGCCGGACTGGCTGGCGCCGCTGGCGGAGCTGACCGGGGCGGTCGACCGGGTACTGCCCACCACCGGACCGGACCGGATCGCGTGGACCGGACCGCCGCCGGAGGTGGCGGTCAACCTGCACGGCCGGGGGCCGCAGTCGCACCGGGCGCTGGCCGCCGTACGCCCCGGCCGGCTGCTCGCCCACCGCAACCCGGACGCCGGGCACCCGGACGGCCCGGCCTGGGACGACGACGAGCACGAGGTGTGCCGCTGGTGCCGCCTGCTGCACGCGTACGGCCTGCCGGCCGACCCGGGAGTCCTCGCGCTGCGCCGTCCGGCGGCGGGCGGCGTACCGGCCGGGTTGACGCTGCTGCACCCGGGCAGCAAGATCCCGGCGAAGCGCTGGCCGGCGCGGCGGTTCGCCGGGCTGGCCCGGGAGCTGACCGCGCGCGGTCACCGGGTGGCGGTGACCGGATCTGCCGGCGAGCGGGCGCTGGCCGAGCGGGTCGCCCGCGACGGGGGGCTGCCGCCGGAGGCGGTGCTGGCCGGCCCGACCGGGCTGGCCGAGCTGGCCGCGCTCGTCGCGGGCGCGCGGCTGGTGGTCAGCGGGGACACCGGCGAGCCGCACCTGGCCACCGGCTACGGCACCGCCTCGGTGGTGCTGTTCGGGCCGGTGCCGGCGGCGCACTGGGGGCCACCGGCGGACCGGCCTCGCCACCGCGCCCTCGGTGCGATCGAGCCCACGCACGTCAACCCGGAGTCGACCGGGTCACGCGGGGTAGGAAGCCACCCGACAGTGAATGCCAACGGGTTCGACGAGGAGGTGGCCGCGGTGGCCGACGTGGAACGGGTCTCCGGTGCGGTTGCGGCGTAGCGATCCGGGCCGGCCGGGGTACGCGCGGCGGCGACGCGGCAAGGGCTGGCGGGTCCTCGACCCGGCCGGCGAGCCGGTGCGCGACGCCGGGGAGCTGGCCCGGCGGCGCGAGCTGGTCATCCCGCCCGCCTGGCAGGACGTGTGGCTCGCGCCGGACCCGAACGGCCACATCCAGGCCACCGGCATCGACGCGGCGGGCCGCAAGCAGTACCTC
>NZ_JAGPXV010000898.1:0-1743 GCF_018070405.1 Micromonospora sp. D75 | reverse complement strand
GGGGTCAACCGGCCGGCCGCCCTCGGCGCGCTGGACCCGGACACCCTGCGCGCCACGCTGGCGCCGAAGGTGGACGGCCTGGCCAACGTCCTCGCCGCGGTCGAGCCGGACAAGCTGCGGCTGCTGGTGACGTTCGGCAGCGTGATCGGGCGCGGCGGCCTGCCCGGGGAGGCGCACTACGCGCTGGCCAACGACTGGCTGGCCCGGCTGACCGCCGAGGCCGGCCGGCGCTTCACCGGATGCCGCGCCGTCTGTCTGGAATGGTCGGTCTGGTCCGGCGTCGGCATGGGTGAACGGCTCTCCGCCGTCGAGTCGCTGCTGCGCGCCGGCATCACCCCCATCCCGCCGGACGAGGGCGTCCGGCTGCTGCGCCAGGTGCTGGCGCTGCCCCGGCTGCCCGCCTCGGTGGTGGTCACCGGCCGCACCGACGGGCTGGACACGCTGCGGCACGAGCGGCGGGAGCTGCCGCTGCTGCGCTTCCTGGAACGTCCGCTGGTGCAGTACGACGGCGTGGAGCTGGTGGTCGAGGCGGACCTGTCGGCCGAGAGCGACCCGTACCTCGCCGAGCACGACCTGGACGGCAACCTCCTGCTGCCCGCGGTGCTCGGCATGGAGGCGATGGCGCAGGTGGCCACCGCGCTCGCCGGCGCCACCGGCGTGCCCGTGCTGACCGGCGTCAGCTTCCCCCGGCCCGTGGTGGTGGCCCGCGGCGGGCGCGTCACCGTCCGGATCGCCGCGGTGCAGGCCGAGGCGGGCGTGGTGGAGGTGGCGATCCGCAGCGACGAGACGGGCTTCGCGGCCGACCACTTCCGGGGCACCGTCCGCTTCGAGCCGGACGAGGGCGACCGGGAGGCGCCGGGCGTGACCGGAGGGCTGCCGCCGGTGCCACTGGAGCCGGGCCGGGACCTCTACGGTGACCTGCTCTTCCAGGGCGACCGGTTCCGCCGGCTGGTGCGCTACCACCGGGTCGCGTCCCGGCGGGCCGAGGCGGACGTCGCCACCACCGAGGACCTGCGCTGGTTCCACGCGTTCCTGCCGCAGCGGCTGCTGCTCGGCGACGCGGGCGCGCGGGACGCCTTCCTGCACGGCATCCAGGTCTGCGTGCCGGACGCGACGCTGCTGCCGATCGCCGTGGACCGGGTGGAGCCGGCCGGGCCGAAGCTCGCCGCCACCGAGCAGGTCCGCTTCGTGGCGGTGGAGCGGGAGCACCGCGACGACACCTACCGGTACGACGTGACGGTCCTCGGCGCGGCCGGGACGGTGGTGGAACGCTGGCTCGGTCTGCGCCTGCGCGCGGTGCGCCACCGCCCGGCCGCCCTGCCGTGGCCGCCGGCGCTGCTCGGACCGGCGCTGGAGCGGCGGCTGGGCCGGCTGCTCGACGCCGACCTGGCGGTGGTGGTGGAACCGCGTCCGGACCGGACCGGCGGAGCACGACGGGAGGTCACCGCCGTCGCCGTCGGACGGGCCGTGGGACGGCCGGTACGGCTGCGGTACCGGCCGGACGGGCGGCCCGAGGAGGTCAACGGCCGGCACGTCTCCGCCGCCCACAGCGAGGTCGCCAGCCTGCTGGTGGCCGGCGCCGGGCCGCTCGCCTGCGACCTGGAGGTGGTCCGGCCCCGGCCCGCCGAGGTGTGGGCCGACCTGCTCGGCCGGCACGCCGGGCTGGCCGGGCAGATCGCCGCCGACCTCGGCGAGGACGCCGACGTCGCCGCCACCCGGGTCTGGTGCGCCAAGGAGTGCCTG
>NZ_JAGPXV010000897.1:0-1752 GCF_018070405.1 Micromonospora sp. D75 | reverse complement strand
ACGCCGGGGTGCCGACCGGTGCCGTGGGCCTGATCGTCGAGGCCGAGCAGGCCGAGCAGATCGTGGCCGGCGGCGAGGCGGACCGGGTGCTGCTGGGCCGGGAACTGCTGCGCGACCCGTCCTGGCCGCGCCGCGCCGCCGCCCAGCTGAACGCCACCCCCGCCTGGCCCAACCAGTACGCCCGCGCCTTCTGACCGTGCGCGTCGATCATGAAGTTGGCGGCGTTCCGCGTCCGATTTGACGCCGCCAACTTCATGATCAACCGGGAGAACGCGGTCAGCCGGCCAGGTGGTTCCAGCGGGGTTCCAGGTCGGTCCAGGTGCCCTGGTCGGCCACCGTGCCGTCGATCAGCACCACCACGTGGTCGGCCCGGACCAGCGCGGCCCGCTTCGCGGTCGAGCCGACCACAGTCACCCCGTGCTCGCGCAGCGCCGCCCACAACGCCAGCTCCGTGCTCACGTCCAGCGCCGACGACACGTCGTCGGCCACCAGCAGCTCGGTACGCGGCGCGAGCGCCCGGGCCAGCGCCAGCCGCTGGAGCTGACCACCGGAGAGCCGGGTGCCCTTGTGCCCGATCAGCAACCCGAGCCCGCCTCCCGCGGCGGCCAGGTCGTGTTCGAGCTGGGCGGTCGAGACCGCACCGGCGGCGTCCACCTGGTGCCCGAGCGCGATGTTGTCGGCCACCGTGCCGGAGAGCACCCGGGGCAGCTGACCCACGTACCCGACCTGGTTGGGGCGTAGGAACATCTCCGGCTCGGTCACCGGGTCGCCGTTCCAGCGCAGCTCGCCGACGTGGTGCACGATCCCGGCGAGTGCGCGCAGCAGCGACGACTTGCCGGACCCGACCGGGCCGACGACCAGCACCAGCTGCCCGCGCTCGACCACCAGGTCGACGTCGCGCACGGCCAGCGTGCCGTCGGAGTGCAGCGCGCCGAAGCCGGCCAGTTCCAGGCGGCGCAGCGGGTGCCGGGGCGGCGGCTCGGGCGCGGGCGCGGTCCCGGCGACCAGATCCAGGCCGGGCACCGGCGCCGCGTACACGGCCTCGCCGGTCATCGCCACCGTCCGCTTCGTCCACACCCGCGCCGACGGGTACTGCGACACCAGTGACGCGGTGGTCCACGCGAACCAGCGGGCCGCGCCGAGCGTGGAGACGGCCACCAGCGTGGCGCCGGCGGACAGCCCGCCGGCCAGGTAGAGCGCCCACGCGCCGATCGGCAGCAGGCCGCTGGCCACCGACGGGGTGGACCGGGCCCACACCTGCATGGCGATCTCGCGCCGCTGCCGCTCGCTGCGTACCTCGTCGAGCCGGGCGAGGTGGCGCAGCACCGGGCGGGTGGCGCCGGCCAGCTTGACCGTACGGGCGGCGGACAGCGCGGAGACCAGCGCGGTGGCGAACGCGGCACGCGCCTTCACCGTGCCGGCCGCGGTGCGTTCCAGCCGCGGCCCGAACAGCGTCGCCGCCAGCCCGGAGACCACCATCGTGCCGACGAAGAACAACGCCGGTACGAAGCTGCCGGTCACCAGCGTCATGGTGACCACGATGACCAGCGAGATGAACTGGTCCATCAGGTTGTCGGCGAGGTGCACCACCCGGTCGGTGTCGCCGCCCTGGGCCACCACCTCGGCCGGGGTGTGCCCGCTGACCCGGCGCGCGCCGGTCTGCCCGTGCACCAGCCGGGCGCTGATCCGCAGCAACTGCCGGATCCACCACTGCGGGAACCACAGGTTCGTCAGGTACGGCAGCGGCAGCAC
>NZ_JAGPXV010000896.1:0-1754 GCF_018070405.1 Micromonospora sp. D75 | reverse complement strand
CGACGCCGGCGCCGGCGACCCGGCCCTCCGCGATCGCGTCGGCGAGCGCCTGCTCGTCGACCAGCCCGCCCCGGGCCGCGTTGACGATCCGGACGCCCGGCTTGACGATCGCCAGCTCCTTCTCGCCGATCAGGCCCACCGTCTCCGGCGTCTTCGGCAGGTGGATCGAGATGAAGTCGCTCTCCCGCAGCAGCTCCTCCAGCCCGACCAGGCGGACACCGAGCTGCGCGGCGCGGGCCGGCTGGATGTACGGGTCGTACGCGATCAGCCGGGTGCCGAACGCGGCGATGCGCTGGGCGAACAGCACGCCGATGCGGCCGAGGCCGACCACGCCCACGGTCTTGCCCTGGATCTCCACGCCGGTGTACTTGGACCGCTTCCACTCGCCGGCCTTGAGCGCGGCGCTGGCGCTGGCGGTGTTGCGGGCCACCGCGAGCAGCAGCGCGACGGCCTGCTCGGCGGCGGAGACGATGTTCGAGGTGGGCGCGTTCACCACCATGACGCCCCGGGCGGTGGCGGCGGGCACCTCGACGTTGTCCAGACCGACGCCGGCCCGGGCGACCACCTTGAGCCGCGGCGCGGCCGCGATCGCCTCGGCGTCGATCTGGGTGGCGCTGCGTACGATCACCGCGTCGGCCTCGGAGAGGGCGGAGAGCAGGGCCGGGCGATCGGTGCCGTCCACGTGCCGCACGTCGAAGTCGTGGGCGAGCACCTCGATGGCGGCGGGGGCGAGTTCTTCGGCGATCAGTACGACAGGATTCATCGGTCCTCGTAGACGCTCGGTAATGGTGCGGCCTGGGACGCCGGGGCGCCGCGCTGCGCCCTACGCCGATCCGTGCCATGGCCGTCGGGTGCGCCGGGGCACCACACCAAGGATGGTAGGTGGCTGCCCGCCCGGCGTGTCCCGGAGTGCGGGGTGAGGGCCCTCACAAAGGCCGTCGCACGCCCGTCATCCCCCGTTCACCGGACGCCGGGCTGGCATCGGGCCGCTACAACGGGAGCTGGCGTCACGAGGGAGGAAGGCCGATGTCGGTAGTCGTCCGGATCGCGCTGCTGCGGCCGATGGCCCGGCTCGACCCGGTCGGCTGGGGGCCGAGGCTGGCCGAGGCGTTGATCACCCGGTCCCAGGTGGTGAGCGGCCTGCGGGGCGGAATGGCCCGGCGGACGGCCGCCGCCGACGAGGCGGTGGCGCTCTGCCGTCGGCTGGTCGCCGAACGCCCGGACCGGCACCGGACGGCGCTGGCCCGGGCGCTGGTGGCCCGTGCCGGCGTGCCGGACGTCCGTCCCACGCCCGCGGTCATCGCCGAGCTCACCGAGGCGATCGGGTACGTCGAGGGATCGTCCGATCGGCTCGGGCTGGTGGCGCTCGCCACCGCTCGGACGCTACTCGCCCGGCACCGGTCCCATCTCGGCGAGATACGAGAGGCGCTCGCATCGACGCGGCTGGCGCTGCGCGCCTGGGCTGGCGCGGAACCGCTCACCGCCGACGACCGGGCCCGGCGGATCCTCACCCTGCTGGCGGCCGGAGATTGCGCGGTGGCGCTGGAACGGCACGACGAAGCGCTCGACGTCCGCCGGCAGGCTCGGGAGGCGTACCGCGGGCTCCCCTGGCGGCACCGGTTCCGCTGGAAGGCCCTGGGCACCACCACGGCTGTGGAACTCGCGGCCAGCATGGCCGTGAACGGCCGGCACCGGGAGGCGCTGGAACTGCTGACGGCGTCCACCACCGACCTGGAGGTGCTCCGCTCCTTCAC
>NZ_JAGPXV010000895.1:0-1768 GCF_018070405.1 Micromonospora sp. D75 | reverse complement strand
GTGGACGCGCTGATCGCGGCCGTGCGGGTGGACGACGACCGGCTGCTGCGGGACTTCGTCGAGTGGCAGGCGGAGGCGCTGACGTCCCGGGGCGGGCGGGCGCTGCTGGACGAGGTGCTCGGCACGCTGGAGCGGGCGCTGACCGAGCATCCCCGGGTGGTGGCCCGGCTGCGGGCCGTCCGCGGGTGAAGTCAGGCGGTACGGGCCACCGGCGGCTCGCCGGACGGGCGGGCCGGGTCACCGATCCGCTCCCCGGAGGGCTGCAGCACCGGCCAGCCCTCGGCCGCTGTCGCCTCCCCGCGCCGGCCGACCACGTCGAACTCGCGCATGCCCTGCAGCAGTGCCACCCGGCCCTCCGAGCTCATTCCGTCCAGGATCCGCTCCAGCCGGCGCCGCCGGTCGGTGCGCAGTTCGGCGAGGAGCCGCAGGGCCTCCGGAGTGAGGTGCAGGGAGATCTCCCGCCGGTCGTAGCGGCCCGGCTCGCGTTCCAGCATGCCGGCCGCGACCAGCCGGTCGCAGAGCCGGCTGGCGGAGGAGAGCAGCATGTCGGTGAGGGTGGCGAGCCGGCGGAGGTTGATGCCGTCATACTGCTCGACGACCATGATCGCGCGTAACTGGGCACTGGACAGCCGGCTGGTGGTGCGCTCCCGGGCCGCCTCCCAGACGGCGAGCAAGGTGCCTGCCGCCTCGTCCAGGGCGGCGGACATACTCGTGTCAGGTCCCTGGGGACCAGGCTCTTCGGTCATGGTGGGCCCGAGACTACCCCCCGGATCTGCCCGGCGACCTGTGCAAAGGAGCAAAGATGAGCGGAGCGGAGGGCCGCGCGCGCCGGGTCCTGACCGAGGCGCCGACGGATCTCATCGTGGACCGGCTCGCCGCCGAGCTGGCGCGCACGTACGGAATCACCCGCACCGAGCTCTACCAGGTCGACTACCGGCTCGCCGAGCTGCTGCCGCTGGGTGACGGCGAGGCGCTCGCCCGCCCCGGTCACCCGGCCTGGCGCGCCTTCGACCATCAGGAGCCGGTGATCGCCGACGAGGTGGGCTGGTTCCCGGTGGGCATGCGCGGCGAGCGCCGGGGCGTCCTCCGGGTCTCTCCGGTACCGGCCGACCCGGACGCGCGCCGCGAGCTGGACACCATCGCCACGGTGCTCGGGCACGAGCTGAGCGCGGTCATGGCGACCACCGACATCTACCGGACCGCCCGGCGCAGCCGGCGCCTCACGCTGGCCGCCGAGATGCAGTGGGAGCTGCTGCCCGGGCGCAGCCGGATCCGGCCGTCGTTCAGCCTGGCCGGGCAGCTGGAACCGGCGTACGCGGTGCGCGGGGACAGCTTCGACTGGTCCGACGACGGCCACCGGCTCTGGCTGGCGGTGCTGAACGGCTTCGGTGAGGGGGTGGCCGCGGCGCTGCTCGCCTCGCTGGCCACGTACGCGCTGCGCAACGCGCGCCGGGCCGGGCTCCCCCTGGCCGATCAGGCCGCGCTGGCCGACCAGGCGATCTACGCGCAGCACCGGGGCCAGCAGCATGTCTCGGTGCTGCTCGTCGAACTGGACCTGGCCACCGGCACGCTGGCCGTGGTCGACGCCGGTTCGCCCCGTCTGCTGCGGCTGCGGGCCGGCGAGGTCAGCGAGCAGGCGCTGGACGAGCAGTTCCCGCTCGGCATGTTCGAGGGCACCGACTACCGGGAGCAGACGTTCCAGTTGGAGCGCGGTGACCGGCTCTTCGTGGTCAGCGACGGCGTCATCGACGCCACCACCGAGCAGGGG
>NZ_JAGPXV010000894.1:0-1778 GCF_018070405.1 Micromonospora sp. D75 | reverse complement strand
TGCTCAACCCAGCGTGGCTGGCCGACGGCAACCCGGCGCGGGAGTTCGTCGCCGCGCACCTGGGCCGCCCGGGCGCGCAGACCGCCGTCGACGCCGGCCTGCGGATCGACACCCAGGTCATGCTGACCGACGACCCGGTGAAGCGGGTCGACAACATGACCATGGCGCACGGGCTGGAGGCCCGGGTGCCGTTCCTCGACCACGAGTTCGTCGAGCTGGCCGCGAGCTGCCCGCCGGAGCTGAAGCTGGCCCAGGGCGGCAAGGGCGTGCTCAAGGAGATCGGCCGGCGGGTCCTGCCGCACGAGGTGATCGACCGGCCCAAGGGCTACTTCCCGGTGCCCGGACTCACCCACCTGGAGGGCAAGCTCCTCGACCGGGTACGCGACGCGCTCACCGCGCCCGAGGCGCGCCGTCGCGACCTGTTCCGCGCCGACTACGTCGACGCGCTGCTCGCCGACCCGAACGCCGAACTGACCCCGTTGAACGGAAACAAGCTGTGGCAACTGGGACTCCTGGAAATGTGGCTCCAGAGCCACGGAATCGACTGACCGTGACCGACACCCTCGCCACCGGAACGGCACGTACCGACCGGGAACGGGTGCTGGGGCGCCGCCGGGAACGCATCGGCCCCGGCGGTGACCCGGTCGCACCGGGTACGCCGGAGCAGCGGCAGCCGGAGCCCACGTCCACCGACGCCTCGGGCGTGGTGCTGGACTGCGGCTGGGGCCGGCTGGTGTTCGGGCAGACGTTCGACGACCAGGTGCACGTGGCCGACGTGCTGCGCTCCGAGGCGGTCGGCGCCCGGGACATCTGCATCTACCTGCGCGACCCGCACGTGCTGGTGTCGCGGCTTCCGGACGAGCTGTTCATCGACCCGTCGCTGACGTACCGGCTGCCGCTGGGCGAGAAGCGGCCCGCCGCGACCGAGGGCGGCGAGGTGCCCGGGCTGACCGTCCGGCCGCTGCGTGACGCCGTCGACGCGGAGGCGGTGAACCGGATCTACGCGCGCAACGGCATGGTCACCGCCCCGGTCGAGGTGCTGGTGGACAACGCCGGCACGGACCGGTTCCTGCACCTGGTGGCCGAGGACACCACGGGTGAGGTGGTCGGCACCATCACCGGCGTGGACCACGTCGCGGTGTTCGGCGATCCGGAGAACGGCGCGAGCCTGTGGTGCCTCACAGTCGACTTCAACACCGCCCCGCCCGGCACCGGGCAGGCGCTGCTCACCGCGCTCGCCGACCGGCTCGACGGGCGCGGCCGGGCGTTCGTGGACCTGTCCGTGCTGGCTGAGAACTCGGGCGCGATCCGGCTGTACGAGCGCCTCGGCTTCCACCGCACCGGCACGCTCTGCGTGAAGCGGAAGAACCCGATCAACGAGCGCCTGTTCCTGCCCGCCATGCCCGAGGGGTACGACGAGCTGAACCCGTACGCGAAGATCGTCGCGGACGAGGCGATGCGCCGCGGCATCCGGGTGGAGGTGACCGACCCGCACTGGGGTGAGCTGAAGCTGACCACCGGCGGCCGGACCATCCACACCCGCGAGTCGCTGTCGGAGCTGACCTCGGCGGTGGCGATGAGCCGCTGCGACGACAAGCGGGTGACCCGGCGCATCCTCACCGAGGCGGGCCTGTCGGTGCCGCGCGGGCGTACCGCCACCGGTGAGCCCGACGACGTGGCGTTCCTGAACGACGTGGGCCCGGTGGTGGTCAAGCCGGCGCGGGGCGAGCAGGGCAACGGCATCACCGTCGGCGTGCGTACGCCCGAGGCGCTGACCG
>NZ_JAGPXV010000893.1:0-1779 GCF_018070405.1 Micromonospora sp. D75 | reverse complement strand
GTGGTGCCCCGCCTCGTCGGACAGCGACGGGTCGACTGTGGTGTGCAGGTACCACTCGATCGTCGGCTCGTCCGGCAGCCGCCCGGCCCGCACGTCCGCCCACATGCCGCGCAGCGCCGCCATCGGCGACTCGCCGCCGTCGCCGACGAGCGAGGCCGAGCCGGGCAGCAGGGGGATGGTCGACCCGAACGGGCTCGGCGCGTCCGCCGGCAGGCAGGAGAAGCGGGGCAGCCCGGTCAGCGCCAGGTTGAGCTTGAGCGTGGTGCCGGGGCGGCGGACCGCCGCCATCCGCGCGTTCAGCTCCGCCGGGAGCGCGCCGTCGGGCAGCAGCTCCATCAGCCGGTACGGGTCACAGCCGCCGAGCACCACCGGGGCGTCCACCTCCCGCCCGTCGGCGAGTGTCACTCCGGCGGCGGCGCCCCCGGTCAGCCGGATGGCGGTGACCGGCGCGTCGGCCACGATCCGCGCGCCCGCGCGCACGGCGGCCTCGGCGAACGTGCGCGACACCGTGCCCATGCCGCCCCGGGTGATCATCCAGGTGCCGTCCGCGCCCGGCAGCCGGCACATGTTGTGCACCAGGAAGTTGTGCCCGGTGCCCGGGTCGTCCGGGCCGGCGTTGAGCCCGGACAGGCCGTCGGTGACCGCGTACATGCTGACCAGCAGCTCGGAGCGGAAGTCGAAGCGGGCCAGGTGGTCGGCGACCGAGCCGCGTACCAGGTCGACGAAGACCTGCCGCAGCGCGGGCCGCACGTAGCGCTCGGCGGTCTCCTCGACCGGCAGCGGCTCGGCCAGCCACGCCGGGGCGAGATCCTCCCGCAGCTGGGCCAGCTCGGCGTGCAGCGCGTCGTCGGCTGCCACGTCGGCGGGGGAGAACATCTCCGCGAGCTGCCGCCGGCTCGCCGCCACGTCGCTGCCCGCCAGCAGGTACGGCGAGCCGAGCCCGCCCGGCGTGGGCAGGAAGTAGTGCGGGTCGCGGCGCAGTACCGGGATGGTCACGTCGAGCGTGGCCAGCAGCTCCGGGGGCATCAGCCCGAGCAGGTACGACCCGGTGGAGTGACGCAGCCCCGGCACCTTCGGGAACGGGTTCTCGGTGCGGGTCGCGCCGCCGATCACCCCGGACGCCTCCAGCACCAGCACGTCCAGGCCGGCGCGGGCCAGCAGGATCGCCGAGACCAGGCCGTTGTGCCCGGCGCCGACCACCACGACGTCGGCGCGGGACGGCAGCTCACTCGCGTCGCTCCCGGTGCGTTCGCTCATGCCGCGACCCTAGCGGCGGCCGGGCACGGGCGGGAGGGTTCGCAGCGGGGCGCTACCGTTCCCGGCATGTCTCCGGCTGTCCAGATCGCGCTCGCGGTGGCGCTCGTCGTGGTGGTGTTCCTGCTCCTGCTCGTGCTGCGGCGCGACCGTCCCCGGGACCTGGTCGCCCCGGATCGCCCGGCCGGCGGCGGGCAGGCCGAGGTGCTCCGCCTGATCCACGCGGGGCGCCGGGTCGAGGCGGTCAAGGTGCTGCGTGAGCAGACCGGCCTGTCGCTGCTGGAGGCGAAGCAGGCGGTGGACGCGCTGGCGGCCGGCGGGTCCTGGTCGCCCGGCCCTCCGGCGCCCGGAAAGGGCGTCGACGACGCGGTGCGGGCCGAGGCCGCGCGGCTGCTGCACCGGGGCGAGAAGATCCAGGCGATCAAGGTGGTACGCGAGCACACGCACATGTCGCTCGCCGACGCGAAGCGGTACGTCGAGGGCCTCTGACGCCGGACGGCCGTCACCGGGCGTTCACCTTATAGT
>NZ_JAGPXV010000892.1:0-1792 GCF_018070405.1 Micromonospora sp. D75 | reverse complement strand
GTGGCCGGCCGACCCGCTGGGCGCCCGCCGGCCGGCGCTCACCGAGGCGGCGGAGCTGGTCCGCCGGTACCTCGCCGACCCGGAGGTGGCCCGGCGCGAGGCGGCGCTGCTCGCCACCACGGGCGCGGCGGAGGACGCCGAGGTGGCGCGCTGGCGGCGCGAGGCCGAGCTGCTGCTCGCCGAGCGGGCGGAGCTGGCCCGGCAGGCTGAGGCGGCCGAGGTCGAACTGCCGGGCCAGATGTCGGTGACGCAGCTCGTGGCGCTGCGCCGCGACCCGGAGGCGCTGGCCCGTACGCTGCGCCGCCCGATGCCCACCGAACCGACGCCGTACGCCCGGCGCGGCACCGCGTTCCACGCCTGGCTGGAGCAGCGCTTCGGCGCGGACCGGCTGCTCGACGTGGACGAGCTGCCTGGCGCGGCGGACGAGGACGCGGCCCCGGACGAGGCCCTGGTCGAGTTGCAGGAGCGCTTCCTGGCCAGCGAGTGGGCCGACCGGGTGCCGGTGGAGGTGGAGGTGCCGTTCGCCACTGTCGTCGCCGGGGTGGTGATCCGGGGCCGGATGGACGCCGTGTTCGCCCGCCCGGGCGGGCGCTACGACGTGGTCGACTGGAAGACCGGGCGGCAGCCCACCGGCCGGGAGGCCGACGCGGCGGCGGTGCAGTTGGCGGTCTACCGGCTGGCCTGGGCGGAACTGGCCGGGGTGCCGGTGGAGCGGGTCGGCGCGGCGTTCCACTACGTCCGGGACTCGGTGACCGTCCGCCCGGCCGACCTGCTCGACGCGGACGGGCTGGCCGATCTGGTGGCCGCCGTGCCGGAAATCCCGGGGGATCTACCGCAGCGCACGAGTCCGTGATACGTTGTCCGGGTTGCAGTTTTGGTTTCCAGAGACTCTGTGTGCGCCTGGCGGATTGTGGCCCCAGGCGCTCTTTGTTGTGTCCGGAGTTCTCCGGGCGGGGCGACCAGCAGCGACAGGCACGCCGCGTATTCCACGCGCGGGGTGCTCCTCTCCGGCCCGCAACACGTGCGGGCCGACCGTTCCGTCAAGGAGACGAAACACATGGCAATTGGCACCGTCAAGTGGTTCAACGCTGACAAGGGCTTCGGCTTCATCACCCCGGACGACGGCGGCGCCGACGTCTTCGCCCACTTCTCGGCGATCCAGACCTCCGGCTACCGGAGCCTGGACGAGAACCAGCGGGTCGAGTTCGAGGTGACCCAGGGCCAGAAGGGCCCGCAGGCGGAGAACATCCGCCCGCTCTGATCTTCGGATCAACCGGCACCACCACCGCGCCCTCTCGGGCGCGGTGCACGGGCCGGCCCGCCTCTGCCGGGCCGGCCCGTCCCTTTCGGTTCGTGCTTGTGACCACCGGTGACGCCGGTGACGCGCCGCAGCCCGGCGCCCTTCCTCGACACGTGCCGCCTCGAGGAAGGCTTTCCGCATGACCACGACCCTGCCCACGTTCGCCGCCACCGGCCTGGCGCCGGCGCTCGTCTCCGAGCTGACCGCGCAGGGCATCTCCGCGCCGTTCCCGATCCAGGCGGCCACGCTGCCGGACTCGCTGGCCGGCCGCGACGTGCTCGGCCGGGGCCGCACCGGCTCCGGCAAGACGCTCGCGTTCGGGCTGCCGCTGCTGCACCGTACGGCCGGCCGCCGGGCCCGCCCGGGCCGTCCGCTCGCGCTGGTGCTCGTACCCACCCGGGAACTGGCCGCGCAGGTCACCGCCGCGCTCACCCCGTACGCTGCCACGCTCGGGCTGCGCTGCGCCACAGTGGTCGGCGGGCTCTCCCTGAC
>NZ_JAGPXV010000891.1:0-1793 GCF_018070405.1 Micromonospora sp. D75 | reverse complement strand
CTCCACCGCCAGCCGCTGCGGGCCGAGCGCGATCCGCACCTCGCCGAAGTCGTCCTCGGTGATCCGCCGCTCCCACAGCCGGCGGGAGGCGGCGATCGACCAGAGCGCGTCCGGCTCCGGGTGCCGCCAGGTCATCGCGGCGCGCTGCTGCTCGGCGGCCCGGCGGGTGCGCTTGCGCATCTGCGCCAGGTAGCGCATGTAGTCGCGCCGCTGCGCGTTCAGCTCGGCCTTGTCGTTGCCGCCGTTGCCGAGCGTGCCGATCGCCATGCCCAACATGGACACACCGAACAGGCCACCCGCGACGTACGTCATCATGCCGCCGCCGCGGCCGGCGTAGAGGAAGGCCATCGCTCCGACACCGCAGAGCATCGGCAGGATCATCAGCACCTGCCCCATGCCCTTGGCCTTCGGCTCCGGCAGCTCGGGCGGGGACTCCAGCAGCACCTCGCCGCGCGGCAGCGCGGGCCCCGGTTGACGCGGAAGCCGGCGGAACACCACCGTACTCACGGCTCTCCCCTCCCCAGAAGCGGCCCTGATCGTGGTCTGCCACCGCCGGTGAGCGTCGGGTGGGCAACCTGTGCGACCGCCATCGTAGGTAATCTCCCGGAGGCGTCGTGGACCCGTGGGGGCGACGCCGTGGGCCGAGCGGATCGTTTGCGAGCAACGAGGAGGCCACTGTGGCGACGAAGACGGCGACCGGTGGGCTGAGCCGGATCACCATCGTGGCGCCACGTACCAGGATGGATCTGGCGCTGCCGTCCGACGTGCCGCTCGCCGACCTGCTGCCCACGCTGCTGCGCTACGCGGGCGAGGACCTGGCCGACGAGGGTGTGCGGCACGGCGGCTGGGCCCTGTCCCGGCTCGGCGGCCAGCCGCTCGACGGTGGCCGTACCGCCGCGCAGCTCGGGGTCCGCGACGGCGAGGTGCTCTACTTCAACCCCCGTGCCGCGACCGCCCCGGAGATCGTCTTCGACGACGTGGTGGACGCGGTCGCCACCTCCACCACCCAGCGGGCGGGCGCCTGGCAGGTGGGCACCACGCGGGCGTTCGCGGTCCTCCTGGCCGCCTCCGCGCTTGCCGGCGGCGCGGTGGCGGCGCTGTTCACCGGCCCGCCGCACCTGCCCGGCGCGGCGGCCGCCTTCGTGGTCGCGGTGGCGCTGCTGGTCGGCGCCGCGGTGCTGTCCCGGGCGGCCGGAGACAGTCGCACCGGCGCGGTGCTGGCCCTGGTCGGGATCGGCTACGCGGGCGTCGGCGGCCTGCTGGTGCTCGCCGGTGAGCGGACGCTCGGCGAGCTGGCCGCCCCGCACGTCCTGCTCGCCGGCACCGCCGTGGTGGTGTTCGGCGCGATCGCCGCGCTCGCCGTCGGCGACCGCCTGCCGCTGTTCCTCGGCGCGGTCGGCGTGGGGGCGGCGGTCGGGCTCGGCGCGGTGCTCAGCCTGGCCTTCGGCATCGGCGCGGCGGCGTCGGCGGCAGTGGTGGCGACAGTCGCCTTCGGCGCGCTGCCGGCGCTGCCGATGCTCGCCTACCGCCTCGCCCGGCTGCCGGTGCCGTCCATCCCCACCGGGCCGGACGACCTGAAGACCGACACCGAGTCGGTGGACGGGCCGTCGGTGCTGCGCAACAGCGAGCGCGCCGACGGTTTCCTCACCGGCCTGCTCTGGACCGTCTCGCTGCTGGTGCTCGGCGGCGAGGTGGTGCTGGCCGAGGACGGCCGCCTGCCGGCGGTCCTGCTCTGCCTGGTCCTGGCGCTGCTTTCGCTGCTGCGGGCGCGCCCGTTCCTCGGCCAGCACCAC
>NZ_JAGPXV010000890.1:0-1800 GCF_018070405.1 Micromonospora sp. D75 | reverse complement strand
TCCACGGAGGTTGGCGGGTATGGGCCGGTTGTTCGGCACGGACGGCGTACGCGGGCGGGCGAACGCGGATCTCACCCCGGAGTTGGCGCTTGCGGTCGCGGTGGCCGCGGCCCACACGCTGGCCGAGACCGACAAGAGCCATCCGCCGCTCGCGGTGGTCGGCCGGGACACCCGGGCCAGCGGCGAGATGCTGGAGGCGGCGGTGGTCGCCGGGCTCACCAGCGCCGGCGCCAACGTGGTCCGGGTCGGCGTGCTGCCCACCCCGGCCGTGGCGTTCCTCACCGCCGAGGCCAAGGCCGACCTGGGCGTGATGCTGTCCGCCTCGCACAACCCGATGCCGGACAACGGCATCAAGCTGTTCGCCGCCGGCGGGCACAAGCTGCCCGACGAGATCGAGATGCGGATCGAGGAGGCGGTGAAGGCGAACGCCACCACCGCCTGGAAGCGCCCCACCGGCGCCGGCGTCGGCCGCGTACACGACCTGCTCGACGGCGCCGACCACTACGTGCAGCACCTGGTCGGCACCGTGCCGCACCGCCTCGACGGGATCAAGGTCGTGGTCGACTGCGCCAACGGCGCGGCGGCCGACGTCGCCCCGGTCGCCTACCGCGAGGCAGGCGCCGAGGTCATCGCCATCCACGCCGAGCCGGACGGGCTCAACATCAACGACGAGTGCGGTTCCAACCACATCGACGCGCTGCGCGCCGCCGTGGTCGAGCACGGCGCGCACCTGGGCATCGCCCACGACGGCGACGCCGACCGCTGCGTCGCGGTCACCGCCGACGGCGACGAGGTCGACGGCGACCAGGTCATGGCGATCCTCGCGCTGGCCATGCGGGACGCCGGCGAGCTGACCCAGGACACCCTGGTCGCCACCGTGATGAGCAACCTCGGTCTCCGGCTGGCCATGTCCGAGCACGGCATCCGGCTGGTCGAGACCAAGGTCGGCGACCGGTACGTGCTGGAGGAGCTGCGCGCCTCCGGCCTGGCGCTCGGTGGCGAGCAGAGCGGGCACATCGTGCTGCCCGCGTACGCGACCACCGGCGACGGCGTGCTGACCGGCCTGCACCTGATGGCGCGGATGGCCGCCACCGGCACCTCGCTGGCCGAGCTGGCCGCCGTGGTCACCAAGCTGCCCCAGGTGCTGATCAACGTGCCGGTCGGCGACCGTACCGTCGGCGCCGCCGCACCGGCCGTCCGGGCCGAGGTCGAGCGCGCCGAGGCGGAGCTGGGCGAGACCGGCCGGGTGCTGCTGCGCCCGTCGGGCACCGAACCGCTGGTGCGGGTCATGGTCGAGGCGGCCACCGAGGACACCGCGCGCGAGGTCGCCGAGCGCATCGCCGAACAGGTCCGCACCGCCAGCCCGGTCGCCTGAGCCACTCCGCCCGCCCGCTGGGGATCTCCCTCCAGCGGGCGGTTCAGTTTCCGCGCAGACCGCGCAGCCGGGTCACCGCCTCGGCCAGCACCTCCGGCCGCTTGCAGAACGCGAACCGGACCAGCCGGCGGCCGGCCTCCACGTCGTCGTAGAACACCTGCGTCGGCACCGCCACCACACCGCAGCGCTCCGGCAGCGCCCGGCAGAACTCCACCCCGTCCCGGCCGCCCAGCGGCGTGACGTCGGCGGTCACGAAGTAGGTGCCCTCCGGCGCGAGCACGCCGAACCCGGCGTCGGCCAGCCCGGCGGCGAGCTGGTCCCGCCGGCGTTGCATGTCGTCCCGGAATTCGGTGAAGTAGGCGTCCGGCAACCCGAGCGCCACCGCCACCGCCGGTTGCAGCGGCCCGGCGTTGACGAACGTGAGG
>NZ_JAGPXV010000089.1:0-13637 GCF_018070405.1 Micromonospora sp. D75 | reverse complement strand
GGCGAAGGTGATCAGGTCGGGCGTCACGCCGTAGTGGTCGATGGCGAACCAGGCGCCGGTACGCCCGAACCCCGCCATCACCTCGTCGGCGATGTAGAGGATGCCGTGCCTGTTGCACAGCTCGCGTACGCCGGCCAGGAAGCCCGGCGGCGGCGGCATGATGCCGGCGGTGCCCGGCACGGTCTCCAGCACGATCGCGGCGATGGTGGACGGGCCCTCCATCTCCACGACGCGTTCGAGGTGGCGCAGCGCGAGCCGGCTCTCCTCCTCCTCGGTCGTGGCGCCGAACTCCGACCGGTACAGGAACGGGCCGAAGAAGTGCACGACCCCGGCGGTGCCGTTGTCGCTGGGCCAGCGACGCGGGTCGCCGGTCAGGTTCACCGCGGTCTGGGTGCCGCCGTGGTAGCTGCGGTACTGGGACAGCACCTTCGGCCGGCCGGTGTGCAGCCGGGCCATCCGGACGGCGTGCTCGATCGCGTCCGCGCCGCCGTTTGTGAAGAACACCTTCTCCAGGCCCGCCGGGGTCCGCTCGGCGATCAGCCGGGCCGCCTCGCTGCGGGCGTCGTTGGCGTACGACGGCGCGATGGTGCACAGCTTGGCGGCCTGCTCCTGGATCGCCGCCACCACCGCCGGGTGCTGGTGGCCGATGTTGGTGTTGACGAGTTGGGAGGAGAAGTCCAGGTAGCGGTTCCCGTCGCCGTCCCAGAAGTACGAGCCCTCGGCGCGCTCGACGACCATCGGGTCGAGCAGGGCCTGGGCCGACCAGGAGTGGAAGACGTGGGCGCGGTCGAGTTCGTAGGTGCGGCGTGCGCTGGTGCTCATTGTCGCGTCTCTCCCGCTGCTCAGACGTTCTCGGGGAAGCCGAGGTTGATTCCGCCGTGGCTGGGGTCGAGCCAGCGGGAGGTGACGACCTTGCCGCGGGTGAAGAAGTGCACGCCCTCGGCGCCGTGGGCGTGGGAGTCGCCGAAGAGGCTGTCCTTCCAGCCGCCGAACGAGTAGTAGGCCATCGGCACCGGGATCGGCACGTTGACGCCGACCATGCCGACCTCGACCTCGTTCTGGTACCGGCGGGCCGCGCCGCCGTCGTTGGTGAAGATGGCGGTCCCGTTGCCGTAGGGGTTGGAGTTCACCAGCTTGAGCGCCTCGTCGTAGCTGCCGACCCGCACCACGGACAGCACCGGCCCGAAGATCTCGTCGGTGTAGACGCTCATCTCCGGCGAGACCCGGTCCAGCAGGCTCGGCCCGAGCCAGAACCCGGACTCGTCGCCGTCGACCTGCACCTTCCGCCCGTCCACCACCAGTTCGGCGCCGGCCTCGACGCCCGCGTCCAGGTACGACGCGACCCGGTCGCGGTGCTCCCGGGTGACCAGCGGCCCCATGTCGCAGGAGCGGCGGCCGTCACCGATCTTCAGGCCGGCGATGCGCTCGCGGATGCGCGCCACCAGGTCGTCGGCGACGGGCTCGACGACCACCAGAGCGGAGATCGCCATGCACCGCTCGCCGGCCGAGCCGAACCCGGCGTTGACCGCCGCGTCGGCGGCCAGGTCGAGGTCGGCGTCCGGCAGCACCACCATGTGGTTCTTCGCGCCGCCGAGGGCCTGTACGCGCTTGCCGTTGCGGGTGCCGGTCTCGTACACGTACCGGGCGATCGGGGTGGAGCCGACGAACGACACGGCCTTGACCTCGGGGTGCTCCAGCAGCCGGTCGACAGCGACCTTGTCGCCGTGCACCACGTTGAACACGCCGGCGGGCAGGCCGGCCTGCTCCCAGAGCCGGGCGACGAGCAGCGACGCGGACGGGTCCTTCTCGCTGGGCTTGAGCACGACGGCGTTGCCGGCCGCGATGGCGATCGGCACGAACCACATCGGGACCATCACCGGGAAGTTGAACGGGGAGATGACGGCGCAGACGCCGACCGGCTGCCGGATGGAGTAGACGTCCACGTTCGTGGACACGCCCTCGGAGTAGCCGCCCTTGAGCAGGTGCGGGATGCCGCAGGCGAACTCCACGACCTCCAGACCGCGGGTGACCTCGCCCAGGGCGTCCGAGACGACCTTGCCGTGCTCGGCCGTGATCAGCTCGGCCAGTTCCTGCTTGTGCTGGTTCACCAGCTCCCGGAACGCGAACAGCACCTGGGTGCGCTTGGTCAGCGACGAGTTCCGCCAGGAGGCGAACGCGGCGGCGGCGGAGGCGACCGCCTGGTCCACCTCGTCGACGGAGGCCAGCGGCACCTCCGTCCGGACCGTGCCCAGCGCCGGATCGTAGACTGGGGCCGTACGCTCGGTGACGCCGGCGAACGCCTTGCCGTCGATCCAGTGGGTCACCCGCTCCAGCGGGACGGGAGCGGGCACGGTGCCGGGTGCTGTCTGGGTCATGCCCGGATCATCTGCGCTTCCCCAGGCCCGGGCAATGGGCACTGTGTCGTTCCCGCCCGGGAGAAGCACACATACTGTGCGCCGGAGCGAGGAGGGAGACGGTCTGATGCCGATGACGGTTCGCGACGTGCTCGAACTGCCGGCGTTGCAGCAGGCCGGGCCGCGTGTCATGGCCGGGCGGGACCGCCTGGACGCTCCGGTGCGCTGGGTGCACGTGGCCGAGATCCCGGAGATCGCCGACCTGCTCCGCGGCGGGGAGCTGGTGCTGACCACCGGTATCGGCCTGCCGCCGGACGACGACGGGCTGCGCCGGTGGATCGACGGCCTGGCGGCGGTCGGCGCGGCCGGGGTCGTGGTCGAGCTGGGCCGCCGGTTCGGCGGGACGCTGCCGGCCGCGCTCGTCGAGCAGGCCCGCAGCCGGAACCTGCCGCTCGTCGCGCTCCAGCGGGAGATGCGGTTCGTGGCGGTGACCGAGGTGGTCCACTCGGTGATCGTCGAGGAGCAGACCGCCGAGCTGCTCGCGAAGGACGAGATCCACCGGATCTTCACCGAGCTGTCGGTGGAGGGCGCGGAGCCCCGGCAGGTGCTCCGCGAGGTCACCCGCCTGTCCCGGCGTCCCGTGGTGCTGGAGAACCTCTCCCACCAGGTGCTGGCGTACGAGACCGGCCCGCTGTCGGCCGAGGAGCTGCTCGACCGCTGGGAGACCCGCTCACGCGCGGTCGAGGTCCCGTCCGGCACCGGCTACGAGCCGCGTTCGGGCTGGCTGGTGACCGGCGTGGAGGCGCGGGGCAACAGGTGGGGGCGGCTGGTGCTGCTGTGCGACCAGGAGCCGCCGGCCCGGACGAGCGTCCTGCTGGAGCGCGCCGCGTCCACCATCGCGCTGAACCAGCTCGTCGCCCGGGACGACTCGTCTGTCGAACGGCAGGCGCGCAGCAGCCTGCTGTGGAGCATCGTCAACCACTCCGCGCCGACCCGGGACGTGGCGCTGCGGGCGCGCGGACTCGGTGTGCCGCTGGAACAGCGGCGGCTGCTCGGGGTGGTGGTCCGCCGGCGCCGGCCGGGCCCGGGGCCCGGCGCCGAGATGAACGCGCGCCGCCGGGAACTGCTGGACGCGGTGGAGACGGCGGTGCGCGACTGCGGGCTGTCGGCGCTGGCCGGGGACGTCGACGGGCTCGGTGGTGCGGAGGTCACCGTGCTCGTCGCCCTCACCGACGCCGAGTCCGACGAGGCCGCGTTGCTCGGCCTGTCCACCGCGCTCACCCGGGCGGGCCTGCAGGCCGGGTCGGACGTCGTGGTCGCCGCCGGATCAGTGGTCAGGTCGCTGGACCTGGCGCGGCGCTCGCTGATCGAGGCGGCCCAGGTGGCCGACGCCACGGCGCACACCGCCGAGCCCCGGCCCTTCTACCGGCTCCTCGACGTCCGCCTCCGGGGCCTGCTGTACCTGCTGCGCGACGACGTGCGTCTGCAGACGTTCGTCGAGCGCGAACTGGGCCCGCTGCTCTCCTACGACGAGCGGCACGGCACGAACCACGTGGCGCTGCTGGAGGCGTACCTGGTCGAGGGGCGCAACAAGCGGCGTGCGGCGGAGGAGATGTCGCTGTCCCGGTCCGCGCTGTACCAGCGGTTGCAGTTGATCGAGCGGGTGCTCGGCGTCGACCTGGATTCGAGCGAGCGGCGCCTGTCGCTGCACGTGGCGCTCACCGCCCGCGACGTCATGCGCGGCGGCGGCATCTCCGGTGCCGCGGGCTGACTGTCACCTGCCGCGACGGGCCCGGGGGCGCCGGACACCGTCGCGGGTGGGCGAGGTGTGCACGCTGACGCTGACGACCGGGATCGCCCTCGCGACGCTCTTGCGTACCGTCTCCAGCGACGCCGTGGCGGGGGAGCACTCCACGATCATCACCGCCGACCGGTCCGGGCACTGCACGTACTGGACGTGCGTCACCGCGACCCGGCGTGAGTGCAGGACGGACAGCACCTTGAGCAGGCCGGTGGTGGAGTGCCCGGGGCCGAGGTGCACCACCATCGTGCACGCGCCGGCGAGGGAGTCGTCGTGCGGCCGGACGGCCGGGCCGGGAAGCCGGCGATCGACGGTGTCGGGGGGAAACGGGAACGTGGTCACGGGAGCCTCACAGTGTCGAGCCGACAGGGTGGCTTGGCCGGCGACGCACGCGAAGGCGTACGCCGCCTAGGTAATCGGCCCGATCGCGATGTGCATGCCCACGGCGGGGAGTGTGGCACGTCTCCGGGCCGCCGGGGAGGCTCCGGCGGCAAGCCGTCCGGCACGTGAGACAGCGCTCTGACCTGCGGATCGACGATCGTGGTGGGGCTTCGCGCCGGGCGCCTGCGAGTTACCGGCCGGTACGCATGCACTTAAGGATCGTTCAGGATCTCGCTCTACACTCGGGCTTGGGACGACGACTTGAGAAGGAGCTCCGCGCATGGACGCTGACGAGATCGCCGCCGGTCGGGCCCGCTGGCAGGCCCGCTACGACGCCGCCCGCAAGCGCGACGCGGACTTCACCACGCTGTCCGGCATGAGCGTCGAACCGGTGTACGGCCCGCCGGAGGGCGCGGCGTACCCGGGCTTCGACCGGATCGGCTGGCCGGGCGAGTTCCCGTACACCAGGGGTCTGTACCCGACCGGCTACCGCGGGCGGACCTGGACCATCCGGCAGTTCGCCGGTTTCGGCAACGCCCGGCAGACCAACGAGCGGTACAAGATGATCCTCGGCGCCGGTGGCGGCGGGCTCTCCGTCGCCTTCGACATGCCGACGCTGATGGGACGCGACTCCGACGACCCGCAGTCGCTCGGCGAGGTCGGCCACTGCGGTGTCGCCGTCGACTCGGCCGCCGACATGGAGGTGCTGTTCGACGGCATCGACCTGGCCGGCGTGACCACCTCGATGACCATCTCCGGTCCGGCCGTGCCGGTCTTCTGCATGTACCTGGTCGCCGCCGAACGGCAGGGCGCCAATCTGTCCACACTGGACGGAACGCTCCAGACGGACATCTTCAAGGAGTACATCGCGCAGAAGGAGTGGCTGTTCGACCCCGAGCCGCACCTGCGCCTCATCGGCGACCTGATGGAGTACTGCGCCCGGGAGATCCCCCGGTACAAGCCGCTGTCCGTCTCCGGCTACCACATCCGCGAGGCCGGCTCGACCGCCGCGCAGGAGCTGGCGTACACGCTCGCCGACGGGTTCGGGTACGTCGAGCTGGGCCTGTCGCGCGGGCTCGACGTGAACACGTTCGCCCCCGGCCTGAGCTTCTTCTTCGACTCCCATGTGGACTTCTTCGAGGAGATCGCCAAGTTCCGCGCCGCCCGCCGGATCTGGGCCCGCTGGCTGCGCGACGTGTACGGCGCCACCAGCGAGAAGGCGCAGTGGCTGCGGTTCCACACGCAGACCGCCGGAGTGTCGCTGACCGCGCAGCAGCCGGTGAACAACGTGGTACGCACCGCCGTGGAGGCCCTGGCCGCGGTGCTCGGCGGCACCAACTCGCTGCACACCAACGCCCTCGACGAGACGCTCGCCCTGCCCACCGACGAGTCGGCCGAGATCGCCCTGCGTACCCAGCAGGTGCTGATGGAGGAGACCGGGGTGACCAATGTGGCCGACCCGCTCGGCGGCGCCTGGTACGTCGAGGCGCTCACCGACCGGATCGAGGCCGAGGCGGAGGAGATCTTCGCCCGGATCAAGCAGCTCGGCGGCGAGGGCCCGCACGCCATCGGCCCGATGACCTCCGGCATCCTGCGCGGCATCGAGGACGGCTGGTTCACCGGGCACATCGCCGAGTCGGCGTTCGCCTACCAGCAGGCGCTGGAGAAGGGCGACAAGAAGATCGTCGGCGTCAACTGCCACACCGGCACCGTCGCCAAGGACCTGGAGATCCTGCGCATCTCGCACGAGGTGGAGCTGGAGCAGCGCCGGGTGCTGGCCGAGCGCAAGTCGGCCCGCGACGACGCCGCCGTCACCGCCGCCGTGGCGCGGATGGTCGAGGTGGCCCGCAGCGGCGAGAACATGATCCCCGCCATGCTCGACGCGGTCCGCGCCGAGGCCACCCTCGGCGAGATCTGCGACGCCCTCCGCACCGAGTGGGGCGTCTACCGCGAGCCCGCCCGCTTCTGACCGCCGCTTTGTAAGGAAGGGCCCCTTGTTAACAGCTGCTGTTAACAAGGGGCCCTTCCTCTACCGCAGGCGTTAACAAGGGGCCCTTCCTTGCGGGCGGGCTGAGCTGGGGGAGAGTGGTGACTGTCGCCGTCGCGGCTGGTCGGAGATCCGTCGCGTACGTGCGAGACTAGACAACCATGAGCGACCCACGGATCACCTCGTCGATCTTCACCCGCGGCGCGGTCGACCTCAGCGCGCTGCGCACCCCCGCACCTGCCGACACCTCCACCGCCACACCGTCTCCGGGCGGCACGCCCGCCGGGCTGCCGGGCAGCCCCGCCGGCTCCGCCGCCGTGATCGACGTGACCGAGGCGAACATCCAGTCCGAGGTGCTCGAACGCTCGCTCACCACACCGGTAGTGGTCTTCTTCGGCGCCGCCGGTTACCCGGAGAGCGACCAGTTCGCCCCGGTGCTGGAGAAGCTGGCCGCCGAGGGCGGCGGAGCGTGGCTGCTGGCCCGGGTCGACGTGCAGCAGCAGCCGCGGCTCGCGCAGATGTTCCAGCTCCAGGCGCTGCCCACCACGTACGCCATCGTCGGTGGCCGCCCGATCGACGCCTTCCCGGGCCCGGTGCCCGAGTCGCAGTTGCGACAGTGGCTCCAGGCCGTGCTCAAGGCCGGTGGCGTCACCGTCGCCGAACCGGAGGACCCGCGCCTCGACGCCGCCGACGACGCGCTGATGAGCGGTGACCTCGACGCGGCCGAGGCGGCGTACCGGAAGATCCTCGCCGAGTCCCCGGCCGACGCGGCGGCGGAGGCGGGCCTGGCGCAGGTCGGGCTGGCCCGCCGGGTCGCCGGCGCCGACCCGCAGGGCGCGCTGGACGCCGCAGCCGCCGCCCCCGACGACGTGGACGCCCAACTGCTGGCCGCCGACATCGAGGTGCTCAGCGGCCTCGCCGACCAGGCGTACCAGCGGCTCGTCGGCCTGGTCCGGCGCACCGCCGGGGACGACCGGGACCGGGTACGCCAGCACCTGCTCGGCCTGTTCACCATCGCCGGCCCGGACGACCCCGCCGTGGCCTCCGCCCGACGCGCCCTGGCCAGCGCGCTGTTCTGAGTCAACCCGCGCGGGCCGGCGCACCGCCGGCCCGCCCGACCACCGAGGACGGGAGCCCATGATGCGCCGGATCGCCGTCCTCGACGCGCCGACGAACCTCGGGCTGCGCCCACCCACCGCCAGCTCCGTGCCCGGATGCGCCAAGGCGCCGGGCGCGCTGCGCGACCACGGCCTGCTCGCCCGGCTGCGGGCCCGAGACGCCGGCTGCCTGACCCCGCCCCGGTACGACCCGGGGGACTGGCGACCCGGCGACGGCGTCTGCCACGCGCCGGAGATCTCCGCGTACTCGCTGGCGCTCGCCGACCGGATCGGCGCGATCATCGACCGGGGCGAGTTCCCGCTGGTGCTCGGCGGCGACTGCTCGGTGCTGCTCGGATCCGGGCTGGCCATGCACCGCCTCGGCGAGGCGGTCGGCGGGCGGATCGGCCTGGTCTTCGTCGACGGCCACTCCGACTTCCGGCACCCCGGCAACGCCTCCTACGTCGGCGCGGCCGCCGGGGAGGACCTGGCGCTGGTCACCGGGCGGGGGCAGCCCGACCTGGCGGCCATCGAGGGGCGGCGGCCCTACTTCCGGGACATCGACGTGGTGGTGCTCGGCATCCGCGCGCAGGACGAGTACCGCCTCGACCTGCAGGCCGCCGGTATCACCACCCGGCCGGTGCCGGCGCTGCGCGCCGAGGGCGCGGCCCGGACCGCCCAGTGGGCGCACGAGCAGCTCGTCGACTGCGCCGGCTACTGGGTGCACATCGACGTCGACGTGCTCGACCCGGCGGTGATGCCCGCCGTGGACGCGCCCGACCCCGGTGGCATCGCCTTCGCCGAGCTGGAGATCCTGCTGGCCGGGCTGGTCGACACCCCGCACTGCCTCGGCGTCGAGCTGACCGTCTTCGACCCCGACTACGACCCGGACGGGGCGTACGCGGCCGAGATCGTGAACACGGTGGTGGCCGGGCTCGCCCCGGTCGTAGCGCCGGGCGCCGTGCCGCCCCGTCTGCTGCCGCCCGGCCCGCCGCCCCAGCGCGCACGGTACGCGGAGGCAACCCGGGCGGGCAGCTTCCTATCGCCGAACGGCGACGCCGCAGAGCGGGACGCGGATCCGGCGGCCGGGACCGCCGGGCTCGGCTCCGGCCTGGCGGCGGACGAGCCGGATCTCGCCTCAGCGCCGACGTCCGGAGGGCTCGCCTCGGCGTCGTTGGAGACGCCGGTGCCGGCCGTCGCCGTTGAGCCGATCGGGCCAGCCGCCGCGGTCTCCTCCGGGCTGCTGCGTCGGGTGCCCCAGACCGACGAGGACGCACCGAAGGACACCCCGCCGTCGTCCGCGGGCATCGACTGATCGCGCGGCAGTTCAGCCCGGCCGTCGGAACACGAACGCCGCCGCCTTCCGCTGCACGGCGGTCACCTCGGCGACGCTCAGATGGAGCAGCCTCGCCGCCGACGCCATCTCCTCCGGAAGCGTAGCCCCGCTCTCCAACGGGACGTCCGTGTTGAAGCAGACCGGCACACCCGCGTCGAGGAAGGTCCGCACCGGGTGGGCGTGGGCCGCGTCGACCGCGCCCAGGGCCAGATTCGATGAGATCGACACCTCGACGAGCACACCGTCGTTTCCCAACCGCTTGAGCAGCGACGGGCTGCGGGCGGCGGCGACCGCGTGGCCCAAACGCTGCGCGCCGAGTTCGTCCAGGGCACGCCATACGCCATCCAGGTGCCCGAACTCCCCGGCGTGCACCGTGACGCCGAGCCCCGACTCGCGGGCGGCGCGGAACAGGCCCCGGAACGGAGCCGTGTCGTCGTACCTGCTCTCGTCGCCGGCGAGGTCGATGCCCACGAAGGTGGCCGGAAGGTCGGCCAGCGCGCCCGTGCAGGCGCGAACGAACTCCTCGTCGCTGTCCCGGTTGATCAGGAGAATCCCCCGGACCGACGGGCGCTCCAGCGACTCCATTGTGGTGTGCGCGACGCGGAGGAACGCGGCCAGTGGCATGCCGTCCCACACGAACCGCCGCGGCGAGAGCCGGAGTTCGACGTGATCCACCCCTTCCCGGCGCTGCTCCTCGTGCATCTGCCGGATGAACGATCGCAAGTCGTCCGCCGACACCGGGAGCCGTCCGCGATTGCCGACGTCGTGCGCGGCGAAGAAGGCCGCCGGATCCCGGCGATGCTCGGCGGGAGTCAGGCCCACCTGTAGACGTTTGCGCTGCTGGGGTTCGAGGTGCAGATGGAGGTGGGGCAGCACGGTCAGTACCTCCTCGTAGCCAGCACCTTTACCCAGCTCTGCGCGGATCGGCCCGAGTTGCTCTCCTCCTCGGTCCAGGCCCGGGTCACCTCGAAGCCGGCCTCCTCTACCAGAGCGCGCAGCTCGGGCAGCTCGTACAGGAAAAAGTGCCGGACCTCGCCCGATTCGCCCAGCTGCTCGCTGACGAGCCCTCGGCCCTCCTTGACCGAGATCTGCATGATGCCCCCGGGTCTCAGCACCCGGTGCAGCTCGTCGAGCGACCGTCGTACGTCCGCACCGCCGAGATGCAGCAGGACCGCCGAACACCAGATCGCGCCGACGGAGCAGTCGGCCAGTGGGATGTCCCTGATGTCGGCCACCAGCCGTGAGAACGGGGCGCTCCACTTGACCTGGGTGAGCAGGGAGGCAGAGGCGTCCATGGCGACGACGGGACGGCCCCTGGCCGCCATGTAGTGTGCGTCCCGACCCGCGCCCGCCCCGGCGTCCAGTACCGGACCGGTGGTCGCATCGAGCAGGTGGTCGATCTGGTGGGGAAGCGCGGAGTCGTCCGCGAACTGTTCGGTGTCCGCCGCGTAGCGCGCGGCGTTGTTCTCGTAGGTGGCCAGCGTCTCGTCCAGGACCTCGGCACCAATCGTCTCGTTCATCCGCGCCTCGTCCCGTCGGAGTTCCCTAATGGTGATGTGGCAGTTCTCAATATAGGGAAAAGCGGCCCAGTCCCAGGTGTCCGGCAGGCCCACGATTTCGGCCCAGACACGTCGCGCGTACTGCGAAACCGCAGGAGGTTCGAGGGTCAGATAGTGGAAGGACGGTGCCCACGAGCAGTAGTAGTAGTTCCTGCGGGCGTCGGCCGCCTTGATCAATGGGCCGAGGCCGTCGACGGGGTGGGCGCCGGGCGGAACCAGCGCGCGGGCATCCGCCTCCGGCGGGAGCGGAAACAAATGGATGTGACAGTGGGTGATGCAGCCGCCGCCGCGGTGACCGGCCTCCTTGCCCGACGAGCCGTGTTCGACCAGAGTCACCCGGCAGGCGAAGACGCGCTCGATCTGGGCGGCGACGGCGCGGGCCAGGACGTGCAGCCGGGACCGTTCCCCGGCGGGGAGGTCGCCGCTGCTCGGCGCGTGACGGTGCGGTACGACCAGGGCGTAGCCCGGAGTCAGGGAGCCGAGTCCGGCCATGACGTCGAGGCCCGACCACCGCATGACGAGCCGGGGCGGCGAGGGATCGTCGAGGCCGGACGCGCCAACGGTGTTGCGCCTGACCTCCCGGCACATCTCGCAGTTGTCGGCCGGTCCGCCCGTCACTGCCCTTGCCCTCCGCGCCGCCGGCGTGCCCCCCAGATCAGTTGGAAGATCAGCAGCAGCGCGGGGAGGATGAGACCGACCAGAAACTCGGTGCGATCGACGGCTCTGGTCAGGTAGAGGACCACCGCGCCGATCGAATAGACGACCCCGATCGACCACAGTGCGAGCGTCACCTTGCGTCGGCGTACCCAGTTCAGCAGGAAGTTGCGCATCAACAGGGCGCTGGTCAGCCTCCTCGCGCTCACCTGTGTCTGTACCAGGGCGCAACCCGGGTAGAGGAGCTGAGCCTCGCCGGTCCGTCCGGGGAACACCGCCTCCCGCATCTTCGACAGGGCCGAGACGAAGGGCCAGATCGCCCAAATGGACTCCCGTAACGGGCTGCGTGGCAGTTCCCAGGCGCCGGTCGGACCCTGATCCCGCATGATCGCGGAAGCCGCCGCGAACAGTTTGGGTTGCAGCGGGTCGACGCCGGCCGCCAGGAGAGCGGTGACGGCGATCGGGCCGGCGAAGTGCGGCAGGACATTCTGGAACACCGTCTGGCGGTCCCCGTCCGGGTACGGGACGTCGAACTCCTCCACCGTCGACGACCGCTCGACGTGCTCGCCCGCCTCCAGCCGTTCGAGGATCCAGTCGGTCGTCTTGCTGATCGTGTTGACGCTCAGCGCGCCCTCGAGTTGGGAGAGGGCGAGCAGGGCGAAGCTGGTGTGCAGGAGGGTGGGCGGAGCGCCGGGCAACGGGCCCCAGGCCGGCGCGTCGGGGCTCTGCGCCCCGATCAGCCACTTCTTGGCGTTGTCGATGACGTGCGGCGGGCCGCCGCACTCCTGGAGCGCCAGCATGCACAGCGCGGTGTGGAAGACTCGTGAGGGTTGACCGGCGTATGAGGCCCAACCGAAGTCGGTGTTCTGGTTCTCTTCCAGGAAGCGCACGCCACCCCGCAATGCGTCGGACGCGGCGAGCCGACCCGTGCCGGGAGGGCTCAGCGCGCGTACCACCCATGCGGTGGCCTCGATGATCGGGAAGCCGTTGGTGGTTCTCACGGCCCAGCCACCCGCTCCGCCGTCCGGATCGACGATCTGCTGGTCGACCAGGTATTTGATGATCTCGTCAGCCCGTTCGAACTCCTGACCCGCGATGCGGAAGGTGAACAGCCCGACGGCGGAGGCGGTGATTCCCGGATTGGGATCGTCCAGGAAGTGATACCAACCAGCCGTGCCCTCGGGCGACCGGAAGTTGACCCGAAGGCAGGACAAGGCGCGGTCGATGGATTCGGACAGGGATTTTCCCGAGAGCGCTGCTACTGGGTGTGCCAATTCATCTCCACAGCGATGATGGGCGGATCGCCGCCTGTGGGCGCGTGTCGGCACCGTACAGCGCTGTCTTGATGTTCACCACCCGTCATGACGGGAGTCGATGGCCGTCGGTTGCGGTAATGACCCGATCGACGACTGTCCGAGAAAAAGCGCAAGGGATTTGCGAGGGTGTGTCGGAGTTTCGTCGCCGCGTCGGCCGCCGCTTCCCCACCGCAAGTGAATGCCGGACATCCGACAGTGCTGCGCCCGGTGCGCGTACGGCGGGGCAGGCGGGCTAGCGGGCGAGGCCGCGCAGGAACTTCTCGGCGATCGGCGCCGCCACCTTCGAGCCCGCCCCGCCCTGCTCGACGAAGACGGCGAAGGCCACGTCACCCTGCCACCCGACGAACCAGGCGTGCGTGTTCGCCGGGTTGTTGTCGTACTCCGCGGTGCCGGTCTTGCCGTGCACCGGCTCGCCGGGCACGTCCGCCAGCGCGCTGCCACTGCCCGCTGTGACCACCCCGCGCATCATCGACTTCAGCGCCGTCACCGACTCCGGCTTGAGCGCCTCGCCGGCCGGCGCGGGCTTGGCCGGCGCCGGGTCGAGCAGCAGCTTGGGCTGCTCGAACTTGCCCCGGGCCACGGCCGCGGTGGCGCTCGCCATGGCCAGCGGGCTCACCAGCGTGGTGCCCTGGCCGATCGCGGCGGCGGCCTGCTCGGTGGCCGGGCCGTTGGCGGAGACCTTGCCGGTGAACGCGTCCGCGCCGAGGTCCCACGCGGCCTCCAGGCCGAGCGTACGGCCGGCCTGTGCCAGCCCGTCCGGGCCGAGCTTCGGCGCCAGCGCCACGAACGCGGTGTTGCAGGACTTGGCGAAGTCGGTGGCGAACGGCACCGCGCCCAGCTCGAAGTTGTCCGAGTTCTTGAAGCTGCGGCCCTCGACCGTCGCCGTCTTCGGGCAGTTCACAGTGGTCTGCGGGGTCACCGCGCCCCGGTCGAGCAGGCCGAGCGCGCTGACCATCTTGAACGTCGAGCCGGGCGGCACCTGGGCGGTGAACGCGAGGTTCTCGCCGGCCGCCCCGGGACCGTTCGCGGCGGCCAGCACCGCGCCGTCGCTGATCCGCAGCGCCACCAGCGCGGAGCGGCGGGTCTGCCCGCGCAACGCGGCGTCGGCAGCGTTCTGGGTCGCCACGTCGATGGTGGTCTTCACCGGCTGAC
>NZ_JAGPXV010000889.1:0-1805 GCF_018070405.1 Micromonospora sp. D75 | reverse complement strand
GGCGGCCCGGGCCCGCGCGGTCGACGCCTCGCTGCTCGTCGACCGGATCGAGGTGGACGACGCGGAGCAGGCGGCCACGGCGTTCGCCGCGGCGGTCGACGCCGGGCAGGAAGGCGTGGTCGTGAAGGACCCGGCCGCGCCCTACGACGCCGGCCGGCGCGGCTCGGCCTGGGTCAAGGTCAAGCCGCGGCACACGCTCGACCTGGTGGTGCTCGCGGTCGAGTGGGGCAGCGGCCGGCGCGAGGGGTGGCTGTCGAACCTGCACCTCGGCGCCCGTGACCCGCGAACCGGTGAGTTCGTCATGCTCGGCAAGACCTTCAAGGGGCTCACCGACGAGATGCTGCGCTGGCAGACCGAGCGGTTCCTGTCGCTCGCAGTGGAGAAGGGCGACTGGGAGGTGCGGGTCCGGCCGGTGCAGGTGGTCGAGATCGCCTTCGACGGGGTGCAGACCAGCAGCCGTTACCCGGGTGGCATGGCCCTGCGCTTCGCCCGTGTGCTGCGTTACCGCCACGACAAGACGGCCGCCGAGGCGGACACGATCGACGCGGTCCGCGCCATCCACGCCGGCCGGATCACCGGCTGACCGGTCCGGCTCAGGCGGAGGTGGGGGCGGCCGGCTCGGCGGCCCGGTCCACCGGCTCGCCCGGCTTGTCCAGTCCGGCGAGGCGCCGGGCCTCGCGGCGCGCCACCCAGCCGTAGCCGAACAGGCTCATCACCGCGAAGATCCACCACTGCCACACGTAGCCGAAGTTCTGCCAGTTGTTCGTGTGCCCGATCTGCACCGCCCGGAAGGCCGGGTCGGCGGCCGGCGTCTGCCCGTCGAGCAGCACGTAGCCGCCGGTCACCGGATAGGGGAGCTGCTCGGCCAGGCGGGGGATGTCGATGCGCCGGGCCTCCAGCTTCCCGTCGCGCCGGCTGACCCCGCCCCCGCCGCTCTCGCTGGCGACCACCCGGCCGGTCACTGTCACCTCGCCGCCCGGCGCCGCCGGCACCTGCGGCTGGACCGTCGCGCCGGCCCCCGGGGCGGGCGGGATCCAGCCCCGGTCGACGAGCACCGCGCTGCCGTCGGCGAGCACCAGCGGGGTGAGCACCTCGAAGCCGACCGTCCGGTCGACGGTCCGGCCGCGGATCAGGACGGTGTTCGCGCTGTCGTACCGGCCGGTGGCGGTGACCCGGCTCCAGGTCAGCTCCTCGGCCGGAGCGGGACCGACGGCACCCGCGCCTCCGGTGGGCGCGGGCAGCGCGTCGCGCAGCGGTGCGGGCGTCATGGTGGCTCCGGCGTCGATCCGGTCGTTGATCGCCGTGCGGCCCCGGTAGCGGTCCAGCTGCCAGTTGCCCAGGAACACCATCACCGTCGCGGCGACGAGCGTCAGCGCGAGGTAGCCGAGCCAGCGCGGGGTCAGCAGGAACCGGTACACGTTGGCCAAGGCTACCCGTATGAGCGATGCCACTCGCCGTCGCCGGGCAGAAACGGCGGTACGCGCGGACGTCGCGGGCCGGGCCGGGCGGGTATGGTCACGCGGGCGGAAACCACCCACATCAGGAGTCGATGATGACCGACGTGCCGCGCGTCGTGCTGAGTGCGCCCTCCTCGGGTCACGGCACCGGCGCCGTCTCTCTCGGCCTGCTGGCGGCCCTCGCCGACCGGGATCTCCCGGTGGCCGGCTTCAAGGTCGGGCCGGACCAGGTGGACGCGGCGTACCTCGGGCTCGCCGCCGGCCGTCCCGGGCGCACGCTCGATCCGAGGCTGGTCGGTCCGGAGCGGATCGTCCCGCTCTTCGCGCACGGCGCGGCCGGGACCGGGT
>NZ_JAGPXV010000888.1:0-1837 GCF_018070405.1 Micromonospora sp. D75 | reverse complement strand
GGTTGAGGTAGTCGGGGCGGAAGTCGTGCCCCCACTGCGAGACGCAGTGCGCCTCGTCGATCGCGAACAGCGCGATCCGGCCGCGTTCCAGCAGGCCGAGCGTGGACCGCACCGCCAGCCCTTCCGGGGCCAGGTAGAGCAGGTCCAGCTCGCCTGCCAGGTAGGCCGCCTCGACCCGGCGCCGCTGCGCCGGGTCCTGCGTCGAGTTGAGGAAACCGGCGCGTACGCCGACGGCGGTGAGCGCGTCGACCTGGTCCTGCATGAGCGCGATCAGCGGGGAGACCACTACCGCCACGCCGTCGCGGACCAGCGCGGGGATCTGGTAGCACAGCGACTTGCCGCCACCGGTGGGCATGAGCACCAGCGCGTCGCCGCCGGACACCACGTGTTCGACGACGTCCTGCTGGAAGCCGCGGAAGGCGTCGTACCCGAAGACCCGCCGCAACACGTCGAGCGCGTCGCCGGTCGGTGGGGAGCCGGCCGGTGCGGAGGTGGTCCGCTCGTCGCTGGGGGAGACCATCCGCGCAGTCTACGAGCGTCCCCCGACAGCGCCCGTCCGGCGAGCCGGTCCGGGGGTGGCGACATGTTCCGGTGGTCACCCCGTGGAATCCCGGACGGGGTCGCAGCCGTTAGAGTCGCTGATTGACCATGCGCGGCCGACCGGCCGCGGCGCCACGGCTGGGGGTAGCGGGTGAGCGAGGCGCGTACAGCGGGTGACCTGGGGCCGAGCGAGGCGGAGACGGCGCCGGCCGAGTCGGACACCTCACTGGTGGTGGTGACCGGGCTGTCCGGCGGCGGGCGCAGCACGGTGGCCCGGGCGCTGGAGAACGTCGGCTACTACGTGGTCGACAACCTGCCCCAGGCGCTGCTGCTCGACATGGCCGAGCTGGCCTTCAAGGCCGGCGGCGCGGCCCGGCGTACGGCGATGGTGCTGGACGTGCGCTCGCGCGCCTTCTCCACCGACCTGGCCGGGGCGATCCGGGAGCTGCGCGAGCGCGGCTTCTCCCCCCGGGTGGTCTTCGTCGACGCCGACGACGAGGTGCTGATCCGCCGGTTCGAGAGCGTGCGCCGCTCGCACCCGCTGCAGGGCGACGGGCGGCTGGCCGACGGCATCGCCGTCGAGCGGACGCTGCTGGAGGAGGCACGCGAGCAGGCCGACGTGATCATCGACACCAGCCACCTGAACGTGAACCAGCTTCGGCGCCGGGTGGAGGAGCTGTTCGGCGGCGAGGACGCCCGCCGGCTGCGGATCACCGTGATCTCGTTCGGCTTCAAGTACGGCCTGCCGCCGGACGCCGACTTCGTGATGGACGCCCGGTTCCTGCCGAACCCGTACTGGGTGCCGGAGCTGCGCGAGCACACCGGCCGGGAGGAGGCGGTCAGCGCGTACGTGCTGGGCCAGGAGGGCGCGGACGCCTTCGTGGCCGGGTACGCCGACCTGGTCAACGCCACCACCGCCGGTTTCGAGCGGGAGGGCAAGCGCTACCTGACCGTGGCGGTCGGCTGCACCGGCGGCAAGCACCGCAGCGTGGCGATCGCCGAGGAGCTGGCCGCCCGGCTGCGCCGCTCCGGTATCGCCGCCAACGCCCAGCACCGGGACCTGGGGCGGGAGTGACCCCGACCAGGGTGGTCGCCTTCGGTGGCGGGCACGGGCTCTCGGCGTCGCTGCGGGCGCTGCGGCACTGCGTACCCGAACTGGACCTGGACATCACCGCGGTGGTCACCGTCGGCGACGACGGCGGGTCCAGCGGGCGGCTGCGCGCGGAGCGCGGCGGCCTGCCCCCGGGTGACCTGCGTCAGGCGCTCGTGGCGCTGGCCGGCGACCATCCGGCCACCC
>NZ_JAGPXV010000887.1:0-1848 GCF_018070405.1 Micromonospora sp. D75 | reverse complement strand
ATCCGGGTGATCCGCGAGGTCTGGGACACCGACCGCCGCGGCATGATCCGCGTCGACGGCGAGCACTACCGGGTGGTCGGCGCCAAGCGCGGTCCGGCGCCCGCGCATCGGGTGGGCATCTGGGTCGGCGCGTACAAGCCGCGCATGCTGCGCCTGGTCGGCCGCGCCGCGGACGGCTGGCTGCCCTCCCTGTCCTACCTGCCCAAGGGCCCCGACGAGCTGCCCGCCCTGAACGCGCTCGTGGACGAGGGCGCGCAGGCCGCCGGGCGCGACCCGGCCGAGATCCGCCGCATGCTCAACGTGACCGGCACGTTCGCCCGCTCGTCGGCCGGCTTCCTGGCCGGGCCGCCGGAGCAGTGGGTGGAGGAGCTGGCCGGGCTCACGCTGGAGCACGGCGTCACCACGTTCATCCTCGGCAGCGACGAGCCGCGCGCGATCCAGATCTTCGCCCAGGAGGTAGCGCCGGCGGTCCGCGAGCTCGTCGCCGCCGAGCGCACCGCGCCCGGCAGCGGGGCCCGCGCGGTCGCCGACGACACGGCCGCCACCGGCGGCGCGGCCACGCTGGCGGTCACCCCCACCCCCGACCCGGGGGTACGTCTGAGCGCGCGCCGCCCCTGGGACGAGTCGACCCGGCCGACCGCCCCGCCGCCTCCGGCCGGCCAGGTCTACCCACCCCGGGGGCAGGCCGCCGGGCAGCACCTGGTGGACGTGCACGACCACCTGCGCCAGGAGCTGGCCCAGGTGCGCGACCTGCTGGAACAGGTCAAGCGGGGCGCCGTCTCGCCGGGCCGGGCGCGGGCGGCGCTCAACGAGATGACCATGCGGCAGAACAACTGGACGCTCGGGGCGTACTGCGCGGCCTACTGCACCATGGTCACCCAGCACCACGGGCTGGAGGACGCCTCGATCTTCCCGCACCTGCGCCGCTCCGAGGCCGGATTGGCGGCCGTGCTCGACCGCCTCGAGGAGGAACACGTGGTGATCCACGGGGTGGTGGAGGGCGTCGACCGGGCGCTCGTGGAACTGGTCCACCGGCCCGGCGACTTCACGCAGCTCCAGGAGGCGGTGGACCTGCTCACCGACACGCTGCTGTCGCACCTGTCGTACGAGGAGCACCAGATCGTCGAGCCGCTGGCCCGGCACGGCTTCTTCCCCGGCCAGCTGTGAGGTAGCTGACTTTTGATTTCCTAAGTCAGGGGGTACCGTCGAAGCCATGACGGACCTCCTTGCGCAGCGTGACTCCTGGTCCACCGCCAACTGCTCGATCGCCCGGGCGCTGGAGGTGGTCGGCAACCGCACCACGCTGCTCCTGCTGCGCGAGGCGTCGTTCGGCACCCGCCGCTTCGACGACTTCGCGCGGCGGGTCGGCGTCAGCGAGCCCGTCGCCGCCGCACGCCTCAAGCAGCTCGTCGCCGACGGGCTGCTCGACCGGCGCCCCTACCGCGAGCCCGGGCAGCGCACCCGCGACGAGTACGTGCTCACCGCCAAGGGCAGCGACCTGATCCCGGTGCTGGTCGCGCTGCGGCAGTGGGGCGACACGTACGCCGCCGACGAGGCCGGCCCGGCCGTCCGGCTGACCCACGACGAGTGCGGCGCGGCCGTGCACGCCCGGCTGCGCTGCGACGCCGGACACGACGTACCGCCCGGCGAGCTGGCCGTCCTGCCCGGTCCGGGCCTGCTGTCCGCCTGACCCACCTTCCTTTCCCACCCCTCGGAGCGAGACATGAAGATCGCTGGAAGCACCGCCCTGGTCACCGGCGCCAACCGTGGCTTCGGCCGGCACCTGGCCGCCGAACTCGTCGCGCGCGGCGCGACCGTCTGGGCCGGCGCCCGCAACCCGGACACCGT
>NZ_JAGPXV010000886.1:0-1853 GCF_018070405.1 Micromonospora sp. D75 | reverse complement strand
ATTATAACCGAGAGGCATATCGGTCAGCAGGACATGTCTCTACGGCGGGCGACACGCCGAGACAGAACACTCCTGGGCGATGGCGCGGCCCGGGAACGCGAGCGGCTCAGCCCTCGACGGCGGCGGCGAGCTTCCGCGACTCCGCGGCCTCGGCAGGCTCGGAGGTCTCGGCGGTAACCACCGGCTCCGGGACTTGCCCCGACTTCGCGGCCTCTGCCGACCCGACGGATTCCCCCGGCCGAGCGGGCTCCCCCGCCTCCGCGGGCGACGCGGAGACGGGCGCGGCCTCGACCGGCGGCGCGGAGGCCGGCGGCGCGGAGGCCGGGGACGCGGAGGCCGGGGACGCGGAGGCCAGCGCCGCTTCGACGGTGGCGCGGGCGCGGCGGGTGCGGCGCAGCGCCCGCACCGCCAGGACAATGGCGACCACCCAGGCGACACCGAGCAGCGCGTACACCACCACCGGCGCCGAGCCGCTCACGCCGCCGGCGCTGAGCAGCGTGCGGGCGTTGGTCAGCACGATCACGCCGCCGATCACGGCGCCGAGCAGCTGAGCGGGAACGATGCGGACCAGCCAGGCCGCGATCGGGGCGGCGATCAGGCCACCGATCAGGAGCGCGGCCACCGTGGGCAGCAGGAAGCCCTCGGTGCCCAGGCCGATCAGGAAGCCGACGCTCGCCGCGCCAGCCACGACGAACTCGGAGGTGTCGACCGAGCCGATGACCTTGCGGGGTTCCATCCGGCCGGAGACCAGCAGCGCCGGGGTGGCGACCGGGCCCCAGCCTCCGCCGCCGGTGGCGTCGACGAAGCCGGCGACCAGGCCGAGCGGGGCGAGGAAGCGGCTCCGCAGCCGGCCGGCGGCGCGGGTGGCCCGAAGCGGCCGGGAGAACCGCACCAGCAGGTACGCGCCGAGCGTGAACAGGATGGCCGCCATCCACGGCGCGGCGGCCTCGGTGGAGATGGAACTGAGGAACGTCGCCCCGGCGAACGCACCGATCGCGCCGGGCAGCGCGATCCGGCCGACGACCCGCCAGTCGACGTTGCCGAAGCGCCAGTGCGAGACGCCCGCGGCGAGCGTGGTGCCGATCTCGGCCAGGTGCACCGAGGCCGACGCGGCGGCCGGCGCGACACCGGCGAACAGGAGCAGCGTCGAGGAGGTCAGCCCGTACGCCATGCCGAGCGAGCCGTCGACCAGTTGCGCGGCGAGCCCGACGAGGGCGAGGACCAGCAGCTTGCGCACGAGCGCCCCCTGACTTTTCGGTATCTCCTATCGACTTGGTCGACAATGCGGCACGAAGGTGGTCCCGGTCAAGTCCCCCATCCGGTTGGTAGGACGCGCCGGACGGCGCGGTCAGCTCCAGGCGCGCGGGTCGGCGGCCAGTTCGTTGACCCGGCCGGGCAGCTCACCGGAGGCCACGTCGGCGATCGTGACCAGCTCCAGGATCTCCCGCTCGCTGGCCCGCAACGCGATCCAGACGTCCTGCAACGCGCGGGCCGCGCCCTGATAGCCGAGCTGTTCCGGACGCTGGCCGCGCACGTGCGCGAGCGGCCCGTCGATGACGCGGATCACCTCGGCCAGGGAGATCTCACGCGCCGGCCGGGCCAGCCAGTAGCCGCCCTCGGGGCCACGCTGGGCGTGCACGATGCCGCCCCGGCGAAGCTGGAGCAGGATGCTCTCCAGGAACTTCGGCGGGATGTCCTGGGACCGGGCGATCTGCTCCGCGGTCACCGGGCGGCTCCGCTCGGCGGTCCCGTCCGCGACCGAGGCCAGCTCAGCGGCCGCGCGGAGGGCATAGTCGACCCGGGCGGAAAGACGCATACGGCCAGGTTAGTCCGCTCGGGTGGGGGCCGCCCCG
>NZ_JAGPXV010000885.1:0-1854 GCF_018070405.1 Micromonospora sp. D75 | reverse complement strand
ACGACACCCGCCACCCGACCCTCGGCGGAGACCGCGGCAACCAAAGCGGCGACCTGCGCCCGGTCGGACACGTCACCGGCGGCGATCCGCACGGCCGCGCCCCGCGCGGACACCCGCACCGACAGCTCGCCCGCACCGGCGGCTTCCGGACCGCGCCGCGACACGAGCACCAGCGACCGCACGCCGTGCACCGACACCAGGTGCTCCGCGACCAGCGCCCCGAGCGCACCCGTACCGCCGGTCACCAGCACCGCGCCGTCACCCAGGCTGGGCGTCTGCGCGGCCGTGACGCCGGCCCGGACCAGGCGCGGCGAGTACACCGCGCCCTCGCGGACGGCGAGCTGGCCGCCGGTCGTGGCCGGTTCCCGCAGGACGCCGTCCAGCAGGGCAACCAGCGCGGCGTCCAGGTCGCCGTCGACGTCCGCGAGGACCATGCGGCCCGGGTGCTCCGACTGCGCCGACCGCAGCAGACCCCACACCGCCGCGCTCGCCAGGTCGGTCACCCGGTCGCCGTCGCCGATCGACACCGCACCCCGGGTCACGACCACGAGCCGCGAGTCCGCCAGGGCGTCCGCCGCGAGCCAGGACTGCACCGTCGCCAGCACGTCCGAGGTCACTGCCCGGACCGACTCCGGCGTCGCCGCGCCGGGCGCGGGGAACACCGGCAGCAGCAGCGTCCGGGGGACGAGTCCGTCCCCCGCGACCGTCGCCACGTCGGCGTACGTGGGCATTCCTACCGGTGCCGGCAGCTCCAGGCCGCCGGTCACCAGCGCCCATCCGGAAAGCTCCCCGGCGGGTGCGGCCTGCACGGCCGGCCACCGCAGCTCGAACAGCGACCGCGAGGCCACGCCCGGCGCGGCCGCGCCGGTCAGCTCTCGCAGGACGAGGGAGTCCATCGACACGACCGGCGCGCCCACCTCGTCGTACGCGGCCAGCCGCAGCCCGGAGCCGTCGCGGGTCAGGCGCACCCGCAGCGTCCCCGCGCCTGCGGCGTGGACCTGCACGCCCTCGAAGGCGAACGGCACCCGTGGTCCGCTCGATTCCTCGCCACCGAGCAGCAGCCCGATCGGGTGCAGGGCGGCGTCCAGCAGCGCCGGGTGCACGCCGAATCCGGCGCTCTCCGTGGCGGCGGCCTCCGGCAGGGCCACCTCGGCGAACAGTTCGTCGCGGCCGACCCAGGCGCGCTGGAGTCCCTGGAAGACCGGCCCGTACGCCAGGCCGTGCTCCGCCAGCGTCGCGTACCACCCCGCGAGGTCCACCTCCGACGTCGGGGCGGGGGGCCAGGTGATCGTGTCGGGCTCGTCGGCGGTGGACGCCTCCAGCACACCCTCCGCGTGCCGGGTCCAGCCCGCCTCGGGATCGTCGTCGGGGCGGGAGTAGACGGCGACGGGACGTTGCGGCGACTCCGACGTGGACACCCGCACCTGAATGCGTACGCCGCCGGATTCGGGGAGCACCAGCGGGGCGGCCATGGTCAGCTCCCGCAGCCGGGAGAGGCCCACCTCGTCGCCGGCCCGTACGGCCAGCTCGACCAGGGCCGTGCCGGGTACGAGCGTCAGCCCGGAGACCGTGTGGTCGGCCAGCCACGGGTGCGTGGTCAGGGAGAGCCGGCCGGTCAGCACCATCTCGTCGTCGCCGGCCAGGTCCACTGTCGCGCCGAGCAGCGGGTGCCCGGTGCGGCCGAGTCCGGCCCCGGACACGTCGCCCGTACGCGCCCGGCCGGCGGTGGGCCAGTAGCGCTGGTGCTGGAAGGCGTACGTGGGCAGGTCGACGCGGCGCGCGCCGGTGTCGGCGAACCACTGCGTCCAGGTCACCGGCATCCCGTGCACGTGCAGTTCGGCCAGGGCGTGCAGC
>NZ_JAGPXV010000884.1:0-1854 GCF_018070405.1 Micromonospora sp. D75 | reverse complement strand
CATGTGCAGGGTCCTTTCGGAGGTGGGGGAGTGGTGATGTTTTGTTGTGTCCGGCAACGTATTCCCCGCCTCCCATGCGCCGCAAGACTGCCGAGGTCAGAAGTTTGTTGGCGGCGGTAACAATTCAGCAACGCGGTTGTCACCCGCGGGACACCGCCGGGAGAGCGCGCTCCGGGAACGCTCCCACACGTACCGTCACGAGCCCGCTCAGGCAGCGGCGATCGATGCCGTGGCCGCCCCGGTGAGCGCCACCAGATCCGTCGGCGTGAGCTGCACCTGCAATCCCCGGCGGCCCGCCGACACGTACACGGTCGGGTGCGCCAGCGCCGAGGAGTCGACGACTGTCGGTAGCCGCTTACGTTGGCCGAGCGGACTGATGCCGCCCCGCACGTACCCGGTCGCCCGCTCGGCCACCGCCCGGTCCGCCATCACCGCGCGCTTGCCGCCCATCGCGGCGGCCAGCGCCTTCAGGTCCAGCTCGCCGGTCACCGGCACCACCGCCACCGTCAGCCCGCCGTCGACCTCGGTGACCAGCGACTTGAACACCCGGTCCGGTGCCACCCCGAGCGCCGCGGCCACGAGCGCGCCGTAGTTCGGCGCGTCCGGCGAGACGTCGTACGGGTGGATGCTGTGGGCGATCTTCCGCTTGCTCAGCAACGCGATCGCCGGAGTGCCAGGGCCCGCCACGGGCTCAAGCTAACCCGCGCGCCGCGACACCGCGAGCTGGAAACGTGAGCCGGGTCAGCCGCCGACCGGAACCGGCCGGCACACGAGCACCGTGGGGTCGCCCGCCACCCGGGTCAGCACCAGGTCGGCCGCCGCCTCGCCGGACAGCCGCAGGTCACGGCGCAGCTTCTCCGGCTCCAGCGCCGACCCGCGCTTGCGGATCTCCACCCGGCCGACCCGGCGCTCCCGCAGCAGGGCGCGCAGCCGCTTCAGCGAGAACGGCAGCACGTCGGTGATCTCCAGACAGCGGGCGAACGGGGTGGGCCGGGCCTCGTCGGCGTACAGGTAGGCGATCGACGGGTCGGCGAGCGTGGCGTCGAGGTCGGCGGCCAACTCGGCGACCAGGTGCGCGCGGACGACCGCCGGGTCCGGGTCGTAGAGGAAGCGCCGGACCGGCCCCACCGGCGCTTCCTGCGCGCCCGTGCCGGTGAGGTGATAGGAAGGGACCCTTTTACTGCCGGAGGCGTTAAGAAGGGGCCCTTCCTTCTCGCGCAGCAGGGTGGCGCGGCGGGGGACCTCGGCCAGCTCGCCGCACCAGAGCGCGGCCTCGACCAGGTCGCCGTCCACGCTCACCCACTCCGCCTCGGCGCCCGCCGGGATCAGCGCGTGGTCCAGCCCCGGCGCGACCTTCACCACTGTGCGCGGCACCCGCGCGGCGAGACCGGTGACGAAGTCCCACGGCGGGGAGTAGGAGTTCGGGTCGAAGACGCGCCGCCCGGTGCCGGCCCGCCGCCGCGCCGGATCGCAGAACGCGCCTTCGACGCGGCTCACGTCGAACTCCGTGGCGTCGCCGCACTCGACTGTCACCAGATCGGCGAGCCCGGCCGCCTCGGCGTTCGCGGCGGCCATCGCGGCGGTCAGCGGGTCGGCCTCCACCGCGTACACCCGGATGCCGGCGCGGGCGGCGGCGAGCGCGTCGGCGCCCAGGCCGCAACCCAGGTCGGCCAGCGTGGTCACGCCCGCGGCGCGCAGCCGTGCGGCCCGGCGGCCGGCGACCACCCCGCGGGTGGCCTGCTCCAGCCCGGGCCGGGTGAGGAACATCCCGGCCGCCGCCGCGCCGAACTTGCCTGCTGCCCGGCGGCGCAGCTCGGCCTGGGTCAGCGCGGCGGCGGCGAGGTCGCCCGGAAT
>NZ_JAGPXV010000883.1:0-1855 GCF_018070405.1 Micromonospora sp. D75 | reverse complement strand
GAGTTCGCGGTGCTGGTCGCCGCCCAGCCGCGCGATCATCCCGTCCGGGCCGACCGCGTCCCGCATGCGCTCCGCCGTGGCGGTGAGCAGCCGGTCCCCGGCGGCGTGCCCGAACCTGTCGTTCACCTGCTTGAAGCCGTCCAGGTCGAGCAGCACCACGGCGACCGGCCCGCCGGTGCGCAACGCCCGCCGCAGCCGCCGGACGAACGTCAGCCGGTTCGGCAGGCCGGTGAGCTGGTCGGAGTACGCGAGCCGGCGCAGCCGGCCGACCAGCCGCAGGTTCTCGTTCGCGGCCAGCCCCTGACGCAGCGCCAGTACGCCGAGCAGGGCCATCATGCCGACGAAGACCACGTGCGGGGTCTGCCCGCTGGGCCGCCGCGACAGCATGACCGCGACGATCGCGCCGCCCACCGGCAGGTACGGCAGCGCCACCCGCCACCACGGCGGCAGCGGTGACTCGACCACGTCGTCGTCGCCGTCCTCGTCGACCGGCGGCGGATAGCGGGTGGCCAGGCCGACCAGCAGGTAGCTCAGCGGCCAGCAGATGTCGACCGGGTGACCGGGCGTGTAGTTGCCGTGCGCGACCAGGGAGACGTAGACGGCGTCCGCGCCGGCCCGGATCGCCAGGCCCGCCCCGATCACGGTGAGCGCCCGCCACATCGGCCGGCCCGGACCGGCGACCGCCACCAGGATGGTGAGCTGCATCAGGTCGAACATCGGGTAGAGCAGGCCGAACGTACGCATCGGATCGGCCAGGCCGGCCTCGGTGATCTCCTGGAACACCACCACCCAGCCGATCGGGAGGAGGGCCAGCCCGACGATGACCCCGTCGAGCAGGGTGCGGGCCCGGCCGATCAGGCTGCGCGGGCCGGCGCGGAAACTGAGCAGGGCGGCGGTGCCGGTGACGATGCCGCCGGCGAACAGTCCGGCGACCAGCGGCGTGTGCGGCAGCCCGAGCCCGCCGAGACGTTCGACCGTCCACACCGTACGGCCGAGCGCGGCGAGGACCATGGTGACCGCGAGCAGCTCCCAGAACCGGCGTAGCGCGACCGGGTGGCGCCGCGCCGCGCCGACGCAGAGCACCGCCGCGAGGCTCGACACCGCCACCGCGCCGAGGTCGCTGACCAGCGCCGCGCCGGGCAGCCGGGCGACCAGCCAGGCCGTCTCCCCGAGTACGACGACGGCGGCCGCGACAAGTCCGACACGGCCGGCGAGCGGATGACGGGCCGGCGCAGCGGCGGCGAGGCTCACGTCGAGCTGGGGTACAACGATGCGCTCCGGCTCTCTTCCAGACGTGCACCCTCGACGCCGAGGGCAGGACGACGGACGGCGCAAGCCTAGTCAGCGCCGGGGGCCGCCGCCAGAGTCGACGGCTGTCGGTCAGCGGACCGTGACGGTCAGGACCAGTCCTCCGCCGGGGCCGGGTCCGGCGTTGCGGCGGCCGTGCCGGGCGGGCCGCCGTGCGTCCACGGCGTCTCCTCCGGCGCGGGGAACGCCCCACCCGGCAGGAAACCGTCGGAGAGGCTGGTCAGGCAGATCCGCTCGCCCACCTCCGGGACGCTGCCGGGCGGTGCGGTCAGCCCCCGGCCCATCCCGCCGGACAGTTCCAGCACCACCTCGGTCTTGCCGTCCGCGCCGGGCGTCACGAACACCACAGTCGCCTTCTGCGCCGGGCGCTGCGGCGAGTACAGCCTCGCGCCCACCGGCATCGGCACCGGCTCGGTGGTGACCACCTGGATGCGCGGGCGCAGCACCGGCCGTTTGCCGGAGTCGTCCACCCGCGCCGGGTCGGCGAGCGTCACCTCACCGACGAACGCCTCACCGGACAGCCGGTGCTCGGCCATCACCAGCGGAT
>NZ_JAGPXV010000882.1:0-1855 GCF_018070405.1 Micromonospora sp. D75 | reverse complement strand
CCGACGAGGCGGTGCTGGACGAGGCCGAGAAGGCGGCCATCGACGCCGGGGTGCACCTGTCCTGCAACCTCACCGGCGGGGTGTTCGTCAACCAGTCGGCGGCGTTCTCCGACTTCCACGGCTCCGGCGCGAACGCGGCGGCCAACTCGGCGCTGACCGACGGCGCGTACGTGGCGAACCGGTTCCGCATCGTCCAGAGCCGCCGCCACTCCTGAAAGGAGGGGCCCCTTCTTAACGCCTCCGGTATAGGAGGGGCCCCCTCTTAACAACTGCGTCCGGTCGGCCTCACGCCGGGCGGCGCATCTGGAGTTCGTGCAGGCGGGGGATCCTGGGGTGCGGCACGCGTACTCCGGTGTCCACGAAGCCCAGCTTCTGGTAGGCCCGGTAGGCCCGGTCGTTGCCGACCACCACCTCCATCATCAGCTCGGGCCGTCCGCAGGCGCGCGACCAGGCGGCCACCTCGTCGACGAGCGCGGCGAGCAGACCGCTGCCCCGCCGGGCCGGCGTCACGTAGACCGCGTAGACGAGCGTCAGGCCCGGCTCGTCCGGCGCGGCGGTGCCACCGGCGTGGCCGACCAGCCGGCCGCCCGGGTCGGCCACGAACTGGGCGGTGTGGTCGCCCCGGGAGACGGCCGCGACCCGGGCCGCGAACTCCGCGTGCGGCCGGGCGGCGGCCTCGGCCACCGTCTCCAGGAAGGCCAGTGGGGAGTCGGCCAGCATCTCCAGCCGCAGCGCCCGCATCCGGGCGGCGTCGGTCGGCCGGACCCGGCGAACGGTGGTCGTGGTGGGCGCGCTGGTCATGCCGCATGCATACCGGACGGGCCGGCGCAGGCGCGTGACCGGGGCCGGGTACCGCCCGGAATATGCCCGATTTGTGGTCGTGCGCCGTCGTCACGCCTCGTGTAGCGTGCGATTTCGGTCACCGAATTCAGTGGTCGTCGCCGATCGCTGAACCGGTGTGCTACCGGTGCCGGTCCGCCGGTTTCCGGGTGTTGGAACGCCGCGCAGAGTGAGGAAGTGCACCGTGGCACAGGGCACCGTGAAGTGGTTCAACGCCGAAAAGGGCTACGGCTTCATCGCCGTCGACGGCGGGCAGGACGTCTTCGTCCACTTCTCCGCGATCGAGATGGACGGTTACAAGGCGCTGGACGACGGCCAGCGGGTCGAGTTCGAGATCGCGCAGGGGCAGAAGGGTCCGCAGGCCGAGCGGGTCCGCGTCATCGCCTGACCTCCGCCCGCCGGGCGGTTCCGCAGCCGGGTCCGCCGACCGGGGGGCTGCGCTGTGAGCGTGCACCATGGAAGATCATGAGCCGTTCCAGCCGTAGCCGCTGAGGAGGGCCCATGTCCGATCTGCCTCCGCCGGGTTCCACCGAACCGGTGTCGCCGACGCCGTCCGGCTCTCCGGCCGACCCGACCGCGCCTCCGCCTCCGGCCACCGATCCGGCGTCGTCGGGGAGCGCCGGCCCGTCCGTGCCCGCTCCCGGCCCGGCGCCCGCCGATCCCTGGGCCGACCAGACCGGCTACGGCCCGAGCATTCCGCAACAACCCGGGTACGACGCGCAGCCCGCCCACCCGAACCCGTCCGGCCCGGCCACTCCCGCCGACCCGGCCACCCCGCCCGGTGGGGGCGACCCGGCCGGCTGGACCGCGCCGGGTGCCGCCCCGCCCCCCAGCTACCCCACGCCGCCGGGCTACCCCGCGATGCCGGGCTACCCGGCTGGTCCTCCCCAGGCGGGCTGGCCCGGGTACCCGGCTCATCCGATGCCGGGCGCCGCCTACCCGGTGGCCGCCGGCCCCGGGGCGGACGCCCGCTGGTTCCCCGGCATCGACCCGCCGGACCCGCGCGTCAACCCGC
>NZ_JAGPXV010000881.1:0-1860 GCF_018070405.1 Micromonospora sp. D75 | reverse complement strand
GACACCACCCCGGCGGTCCGCCGCCGGGTGGGCGTCGTGCGGACGCCGTCCGCCCCGGCCGAGGGGGCGGACGACGCCGAGCTGGCCGCGTACAACCGCTATCTATCCTGGTTGAACGCCAATCCGGGCGCCCGGCCCGGCGACTATCCCGGCTGAGGCCGGTGCGGAAGGACGGACGACGGTGGGCGGAGCCCTTACCCGGTACCGCGTGATCGCCTGGATCGTGGGCGTGGCGCTCGTGGTGCTGGTCCTGATCGGCATGCCGCTGAAGTACGGCTTCGACAACCCGAGCGTGGTGGGCGTGGTCGGCGTGGCGCACGGCTGGCTGTACATGCTCTATCTGGCGCTCACGTTCGACCTGTCCCGCCGGGCGAACTGGCCGCTGAAGCGGATGCTGCTGGTGATGCTCGCCGGGACCGTGCCGTTCGTCTCGTTCTACGCCGAGCGGCGGGTGAGCCAGTGGGTGGCTGCCGAGCAGCAGCCGCGTACCCCGGAGCCGGTCGCGGGCTGAGCGCCGCTCACCGCGCCGGTCGCCACGGCTCGGCCGCCGGTGGGTCGGCCCAGCCGCCCATGCGCGCCGCCTCGCGGGCGCGGCGCAGCGCCCGGCTGACCTGACCGAACTGTCGTTCGTCGTCGCTGCTGAACAGCAGCACCTCGGTGCCCCGCACCCGGCCCCACAGCTCGTGCGCCGGGGGCCGCCAGCGGTCGCCGATCAGCACGAGCAGCAGCGGCACCAGCCCGACCGCGCCGAGCAGGAGGTACGCCTCGGCGGTGAGCCGGTGCAGGCCGCCGGTGAAGCCGAGCAGCAGCCCGACCGCGGCGATCATCGCGGCGGACACGGCGACGGCGCGGATCGCGAGCCGGTCGTGCGGGCCGCGATCGGTCCGCACCTGGGTGATCTCGGCCACCGGCCAGCTGTTGCGGCCGACGGTGAAGCGCTCGGCGGTGACGACGATGCCGGGGCGGGCGTAGAGCAGTTTGGGCGAGGTGGGTCGGGGCGGCTGGGTGGCGGAGCGTTCGGTCTGCACGGCGGCCTCCCGGGGACGCGGATCCCGTGCGGGAATCCCGGTTCCGGGCTTCATTGTGTTGCGGGCCCGCCACCTGACCTCGGGTTTTCGGCGATCGGCCGCCGGTTCTGCCCCGGGTGGCCCGCCGGAAAGAGGAAGCGATTTCAGTCTTTGTCATGACTTTGCATGGCGGTGGCTGACGACATCCGCCCAGAACGACCAATCGGGCGAGCCACACCATGCTGCACCATCGTCACTTTCCGCCACTTTGCCAACTTTCGCCCCTGCTTGAACTCCCGACCACTCCGATCACGGGTTAGGTTGTGCAGGTCGGCCCGGTCGACAGCCATCCACCCGGATGGCCCCGGGCCGGTGTCGCCGGGTCGCGAACGCGCCCGGCGACCGGTGGGAGAGGAGCTTTCCGCTCTTGTCGTCCTTACGGATGCTGCTCCGCTCGCTCGCGGTGGCCGGCCTCTCGGCCGCGTTACTCGCCCCGGCGCAGGTGGCCCGGGCCGAGCCCACACCCGCAGAGCTGACGAAGCAGATCGAGAAGTCCTCGACTGAGCTGGAGCGAATCGTCGAGTCCTACAACAAGCTCAACGAGGACATCAAGGCCAACAAGGCCACGGCGGCCACGTTGGAGGCCCGGATCGGGCCGCTGCAGGAACAGGCCGAGCGCAGCCGCGCCGAGGTGGGCGTGCTGGCGGCGACGGCGTACAAGACCGGCGGCATGCGTACCGCGGCGGCCCTGCTGGACCCGGGTGGCCAGGCCACGCTGCCGGAGCGGCTGGGCACACTGGACCAGCTCACCCGCCAGCGCCAGCGCACCCTCTCCAGCTTCACCGCCGACCAG
>NZ_JAGPXV010000880.1:0-1862 GCF_018070405.1 Micromonospora sp. D75 | reverse complement strand
CCGTGCCGGTTCTGCTCGCCGCCCGTACCCTCGGGCTGGTGAAGGTCAACGAGGCCGACCTGGCGGAGACGGCGGCCCGGCTCGACGCGGACGCCGATCGATGCCGGCCGACCGCGGAGTCCTTCGTCAACCCGGCGAAGTCGCTGGCGCTGGGGCTGTCCGGCTCGATCCCGATCGTCTGGGGCTCGTCTCCGCTGGCGACCGTCGCGGCCCGGCGGTTCGGCGACACGTTGTCCGCCAACGCCCGCTACCCGGTGGTCGCCGGCGCGCTGGGCGAGGCGGGGCGGGGTCGTGTCGGCCTGCTCGACGGCGTGTTCGGCGGCCTGGCCGAGGGCGAGCGGGACATCTTCGCCGACCCGGGCGACGACGAGTCCGACGGCACCCGGCTGCGGCTGGTGCTGCTGCGCGACGGCGGGCTCAACGCCGACGACGACACCGACGAGCCGCTGGCGGTCGAGGAGCGCCGCGCGGACGCGGTGCAGACGCTCGCCGAGCGTCGTGGGGTGCGCTGCGACGTGGTGACCGCCGAGGGCGGTTCCGCGCTGGAGCGGCTCGCGTCGCTGGTGGCGGTCCCCGACTTCGCCTCGATCTACCTCGCCCTGGCACACGGCCTGGACCCGATGGCGGTACCGGCCATCACGGAGATGAAGGAGCTGGCGAACCAGTGAGCACACGGGGCATCGAGCGAGGCGGGGAATGAGCGCGAACGGGGGCACCAAGGCGATCGTCGCCGCCCTGGCGGCGAATCTCGGTATCGCCGTCACCAAGTTCGTCGCGTTCGCCCTCACCGGCTCGTCGTCGATGCTGGCCGAGTCGATCCACTCGGTGGCCGACTCTGGCAACCAGGGCTTGCTGCTGCTCGGCGGCCGGCGGGCCAAGCGGCAGGCCACGCCGCAGCACCCGTTCGGGTACGGCCGGGAGCGCTACATCTACGCGTTCATCGTGGCGATCGTGCTGTTCAGCCTCGGTGGCCTGTTCGCGCTCTACGAGGCGTACCACAAGGCGTCCGATCCGCACCCGATCGAGAGCTGGCAGTGGGTGCCGGTGGCGGTGCTGGTGGCCGCGATCGTGATGGAGGGCTTCTCCTTCCGTACCGCGATCAAGGAGTCCAACCTGATCCGGGGCAACCAGACCTGGGTGCGGTTCATCCGCCGGGCCAAGGCCCCGGAGCTGCCGGTGGTGCTGCTGGAGGACTTCGGCGCGCTCGTCGGCCTGGTCTTCGCGCTGTTCGGCGTCGGCATGACGCTGATCACCGGGAACGGCATGTGGGACGCGGCGGGCACCGCGATGATCGGTGTGCTGCTCGTGGTCATCGCGGTCACGCTGGCGATCGAGACCAAGAGCCTGCTGCTCGGCGAGGGCGCGGAGCAGGGCGAGCTGGCCAAGATCGAGCACGCCGTCACGAACGGTCCCGAGGTCGAGCGGATCATCCACATGAAGACGCTCTACCTGGGCCCCGAGGAGCTGATGGTGGCGGCGAAGATCGCGGTGCCGGCCTGGGAGACCGCCGAGGACCTGGCCCGCGACATCAACGCGGTCGAGGCCCGGATCCGGCGTGAGGTGCCGACCGCCCGGGTGATCTACCTGGAGCCGGACATCTACTCGCCGGAGGCGGAGCGGGCGGGCACCGGGCAGGCGGCGGCGACCGCCGTCCCGGAGGCCGCGACCACCGGCGAGGCGTACACGGCCGACGAGGTGGCCGGGCGGCCCGGGAGCTGACCGATGGAGCTGTTGCAGGGCCGGATCCGTGACTACGCCTGGGGCTCGCGCACCGCGATCGCCGAGTTGCAGGGGCGGCCGGTGCCGAGCAACGGGCCGGAGGCGGAGCTGTGGCTGGGCGCCCACCCGGGCGCACCGGGCAC
>NZ_JAGPXV010000088.1:0-13691 GCF_018070405.1 Micromonospora sp. D75 | reverse complement strand
CGGGCCGCAGCACGGCGGTCGTCGCCGCGGCGGCGGCGCGGAGGTCCGCGCCGTTCACAATCGCCGCACGCGCAGCACACAGGTGAGCATCGGCAGCGTGAACTCGCCGTCGGCGGTCTCCGTCCGGCTCGCCAGGTACGCGCGGATACGGTCGAGCGTCTCCGCGCGCTCCCGCTCCGGCATGACCAGCATCCCGGCCCGGGTGGCGAGCGTCGCCACGAGCGAGTCGGCGGTCCGGCGCTGCCCGTGCGGGAACTCCGCCTGCTCGGGCGAGCCGAACCGGGCCCCGCCGGTCTTCGGCAGGTGCATGCCGGTCGTGGCGTCGCGCCAGCTCGCGGGCGTATCCCGGGGGCCGATGGCGGCGCTTCCGCTGACCGCCGCGAGCCCGGCGACCCAGTCGACCCGGTCGTCCACGACGTTCCACAGTCCGGCCAGGACACCGCCGGGGGAGAGAACGCGGGCGATCTCCGGCCCGGCCACTGCCATGTCGAACCAGTGCATGGCGTTGCCGGCGACCACGGCGTCGACGGAGGCGTCCGGCAGCGGGATCGCCTCGGCGCTGCCGGACAGCGCCCGTACGCCAGGCAGGGTGCGGCGGAGTTCGGCGAGCATCGCCGGGTCCGGCTCGACGGCCGTCACGTCGTCGCTCACCTCGGCCAGCGTGGCGGTGAGCTTGCCGGTGCCCGCGCCGAGGTCGAGCACCCGCGCGCCGGGTGCGGGTTCGAGCGCCCACCGCAGCGCGGCCCGCGCGTAGTCGGGCCGGTGTTCGGCGTACGCGATGGCCGCCGCGCCGAACGACGAGGAGTGCCTACGTCGTGCGTCTTCCATCGGGTCACCCTATCGACGGGCCGGGCTCCTTGACGTGCGAAGCATACTTCGTGAATAATGGATCGTAGTTCGAGGGGGAGTACCCGAGGATCCACGCATCGCCGTCAGTACGGGCCCGGCCCATCCGGATCCCGGCGGTGCAGCCACCGCTGTCAGTGGCCCGGGGAGACCTTCGTCCAGCAGCGCCGGCACCCCGCCGGCCCGGGGCGAGAGGTCTCCCTTCGGTATGTCCGTGTCCCTGTGGATCTGGGCCGTACTCATGCTGGCGATCGCGGCGATGCTCGCCGTCGACCTGTTCCTGCACCGCGACAACCACGTCATCGGATTTCGTGAGGCAGCGGTCTGGTCCGGCATCTGGATCGCCGCCGGTCTGCTCTTCGGCGTCGTCCTGTGGGTCTGGCAGGGCGGTGACGTGGCAGGCACCTACTACGCCGGCTACCTGATCGAGAAGGCGCTGTCGATCGACAACGTCTTCGTCTTCGCGCTGATCTTCAGCTACTTCGCCGTGCCCGCCGCGTTCCAGCACAAGGTGCTGTTCTGGGGTGTCATCGGCGCCCTGGTGTTCCGGCTGGTCTTCATCTTCGTCGGCGCCGAGCTGCTGGAGACGTTCTTCTGGACCGCGTACGTGTTCGGCGCGTTCCTCGTCTACACCGGCTACAAGATGGCGTTCCGCCACGACGAGCAGACCCCGCCGGACCGCAACCCCGTCGTCCGGCTGGTCCGCCGGGTCGTTCCGACCGAACCCGCATTCCACGGTGACAGGTTCTTCGCCCGGATCGACGGCAAGCGGGTCGCGACGCTGCTGTTCGTGGTCCTGATCGCGGTGGAGACCACCGATCTGATCTTCGCGATCGACAGCGTCGCCGCGATCCTGGCCATCACCACCAGCACGTTCATCGTCTGGACCGCCAACGCCTTCGCCATCCTCGGCCTGCGCAGCCTCTACTTCTGCCTCGCCGGGCTGCTGCGCCGCTTCGTGCACCTGCACTACGGCCTGGCCGTCCTGCTCGCCTTCGCCGGCGTGAAGTTGATCCTGTCGGAGACGCCGGTCGGCAAGCTGCCCATCCCGGTCACCCTCGGCGTGATCGTGGTGACGATCGCGGTGTCGATCCTGTGGAGCCTGCGCAGCACCCGCGGCGCCGTTCCGGACGGCCATTAGGGTGTGTCGAAGTCGGTCACAGCCATTCGTTGTCGGCGCCGAGGTTGAACCATCCATCGGAGACCTCGCCACATTTCGATCTCCGACACGCCGAGCGGTCACTCCAGCTCAGGCACCATCGCCGTCTGAGCTGTCATGCAGTGGCGCAGAAGTCCGACGGGCGGCGGCCCCGACGTGACAGCCGCTGCCGACGCCTACCGGACCGGTGACCAGTAAGTGAGGGATGCGCTTGATCGACTCCGTCCGTCGAATCGCTGCGGCTCTGGCACGGCTTGCACCGCCGTACGGGCCGCTGGAGCTGCCACCGCCGGTCCCTCTGGACGAGCCGCTCGGCGACATCGCCCCCGGTTACGCCGAGTTCCTCCGCCTCGCCGACGGGGCCGACTGTGGAAGCACCGGCGACATGCGGCTGTGGTCGGCAGCATCAGTGCGCCATACACCGTGGATGGCCGACGACCTGCCGGGCGGTGCTACGCGCTGGTGCGTGGTCGCGGACGTCCTGCAGAATCCCGTCTTCGTTGAGCGTGCAACCGGCGAGGTGTGGTGGTTCTCCGACCTGAACATCGTCTGGTACACCGACAGCGACCTTGCCAGTTTCGCCAAGCTGGCCGACGACGTTGCCGGGTTCATCGACCACCTCATCCTCGGTCCTGGGTACGTCCAGCACCTTTCCACCGGGCGAGACGACCCGTGGCTGGAGGCGCTGTCGACCAGCGAGTGAGGTGCGCCCAGCACTACTGACTTTGACACCGCCCCAGCGCACTACCATTTGCGCATGGGCTCGGGCGGCGGGACGTCTGTCGAAGCCGTGTTCTTCGGCACCACGACCGTCTGGCTGTCCGACGGGGCGTCCGGCATCCTGATCGACGGCTTCCTGAGCAGGCCCTCGCTGCTCCGTGTCGCGTTCGGTCGCGTCGCACCCGACCTCGGGCGGATCACCGGCGCTCTCGCCCGGGCCGGGGTGACCCGTCTCGACGCGCTCTTCGTCGCCCACTCCCACTACGACCACGTCATGGACGCCCCCGAGATAGTCAAGCATCTCGGGGGCAGGCTCTTCGGTTCCGAGTCGACCCTGAACGTGGGGCGCGGCGCGGGCCTCGCCGAGGAGTCGATGACGCGCATCGCGGACGGCGGCGAGCACACGGTCGGCGCGTTCACCGTGCGTGTGCTCGCCGCCGTCCACAGCCCCGGCAACAGGTTCCGGGGCACGATCGACGAACCGCTCGTCCCACCGGTCAGGGCGAGCAGCTACCGCGACGGCGGGTGCTTCTCCTTCTTCATCACCCATCCCGGCGGCTCGCTGCTGATCCATCCGAGCGCCAACTTCGTACCCGGCAAGTTCGACGGGCTCGACGTCGACGTCCTCTACCTCGCCACAGGCGCTCTGGGTGTTCAGCCGCGGCGGTTCCAGGACGACTACTGGCGGCACGTGGTGGAAGCGACGCGGCCCGGCCTCATCGTGCCGATCCACTGGGACAACTTCTTCGTGTCGCTGGACCGCAGGCTCCGCCCGCTGCCGCCCGTCTTCGACAGGTTCGCCGCGACGAAGGCGTTCCTCGACCGCAGGAGCGAGGAGGCCCGGATCCCCGTACGGTTCCCCGAGCCCTTCGAGGTGACCAGGCCGTTCGCGAGGTAGGGCGTCAGCGGAACCGGTCGACGGTGACGGGAAGCATCCCCTGCTCGCGCATCCGAGTCGTCAGACCGTGCAGCAGCACACCGACGGCCTCATCGCGGTCGCCGAGAAGGTCGCAGGTCACGTCCAGTCCCCAGGCGGCACCCGCGGCGACGCGGCGCAGATCCCAGCGGAAGGCGTCGCCGCGGACCTGTCGGCGCGCCGATCCCAGGACACGCGTGCCGGGATCCGCCGGGTCGCCGGTGATCGGCATCTGCCACGCCTCGCTGAGTGCCGTGAGATCGTCCGGGCTCAGCTCGCCGGCGAACAGGATCCGGTAGACGCGCGTCTCACGGAACCCCGGCCGGGGTCCGGAGTCGCCCAGCCGCAAAGGGGAGGGCGGCTGAGCCGGAGGGGCGCCGAAGCACTCCCGCAGCGTGTCCTCGTCCGGCAGGTCCGCGCCGCAGAGATCTCGATAGAGCGCCGCCGCCGCGTCGCGGTCGACGGGCGTCACCCGCTCGCGTAACCCGGCGTCCGCACGTAGCCGCCGGCTGGTGGCCGACGCCTCGTGCCAACGCCCCTCGGACCGGATCCAACCACCGCTCACCAGTCCGGCGGAGGAGTAGTCCGGCGCGAGCAGGAACTCCTCGGCCAGCAGTCCTTCCGGCGCGCCGGCGGCGTCGTACAGCACGTAGTAGTGCAGTGCGGGAGGTGAGCCGGCCATCTGGCGCGCGGGGGATGTCGTCGTCACCCGTGGATTGTCGAGCAGGCCGGGAGCCGACGGTGTTCGGCTCGCCGAACACTTTCGGTGCCGCGACGATTATCGGATTACCGGTAACAGTAATCAACCTACCTGGCCGGTCAAATAGGACGAATCGGCGCTACACCATAATGACAGTTATGTGCGGGCGGGTTCAGAGGGCCGCTGTCGGCGTACGATCACGCCACCGCAACCGATCCAGGGAGCAGGCGATGGTGTTCGACGCGACGCTGACCCGGATCAACGACGGCGTACAGATGCACCACCAGCACGGCCGACGCGAGGACGCCCGCGACCTGTTCGCCCGGATCTGGGACGAGATCGGCGGGGAACAGGGTGATCCACTGCACGTCTGCGTCCTCGCCCACGCGATGGCCGACGTGCAGGACGACGCACGTCAGGAGCTTGTCTGGGACCGGCGGGCGCTCGCGGCGGCCGACCTGCTCACCGACGAGCGGGTCGCGCAGGCCGGGGTGCCGATGTCAGTCGCCGGGCTGTACCCGTCGCTGCATCTGAACCTGGCGGAGTGCCACCGCAAGCTCGGTGAACTCGACCAGGCGCGGGACCATCTCCGGCGGGCCCGGGACGGGATCGGGGCGCTCGGCGACGACGGCTACGGGAAGCTGATACGAGGCGGACTGGACCGGCTGTCGCAGGAACTGTCCGCCGGATAGACCGCAGACGAATGGCTAGCGGCCAGCGTTCGTCGACGGGGTGACCGCGGTGACGACCAGGTCGACGATCCCGTCGGCGTAGTCGTCGGTCAGCGGGCCGTTGCGCAGCAGCCAGCGGTGGTACAGCGGACCGAACAGCAGCTCCACCACCAGGTCAAGCGCCGTGTCGGGGCGTACCTGGCCGGCCTCGCGGGCGGCCTCCAGCCGGGCGCGGACCGCGTTCAACTGAGGGCGGAGCAGCCGGTCGCGCGCCTGGGCGGCCAGGTCCTCATCGGCGAGCGTCTCGATGGTGATGGCACGCGTGGTGGCGGACAGCCGGGGATCGGCGAACTCGGCGACTGTGGCCCGGAGAACCTCACGCAGGTCAGCCCGCAGGTCGCCGGTGTCGGGCAGCGCGATCACCTCCGGCATGTCGTCGGCGAGCGCGTCCAGGATGACCGCGCCCTTGCCGCGCCACCAGCGGTAGATGGTCTGCTTGCCGACCCCGGCGCGGGCGGCGATCGCCTCGACGGTCAGGGCCGAATAGCCGGTCTCGGTCAGCAGCTCCAGGGCGGCGGCGAGGATCGCGCGACGGGACTGCTCATTGCGGCGGGTGGGCTGCGGAGTCACACCGGCAGCCTACCGCGAGACGAGACGTATCGTCTTGACGGAGGTGGTCGTGCCGTGCTCTGCTGGGCAAGCGAGACGGGACGTCTCGTCTCAGCAGAGATCAGGAGAACACTTGCCGCACATCGCCATGGTCAGCATCCCGTTCCACGGCCACGTCAACCCGAGCTTGGAGATCATCCGTACCCTGGTGCGGCGCGGCCACCGGGTCACGTACGCCAACGACCCCGCCTTCGCCGAGGTCATCCGGTCCACCGGCGCGGAGCTGAAGCCGTACGCCTCGACGCTGCCCGCCGACGGCGGCGCCGGCATCGACGACCCGATCGCGCAGCTCACGCTCTTCCTCGACGACGCGATCGCCATGCTGCCGCAGCTGCGGGCCGCCTACACCGACGACCGGCCGGACCTGTTCCTCTACGACATCGCGGGCGCGCCGGCCCGGCTGCTCGGCGAACAGTGGGGGATTCCGGCCGTTCAACTGTCCTCGACGTTCGTGGCCTGGGACGGCTACGAGCAGGAGATGGCATCCGCCGTGGAGGCGATGCGGGCCGATCCGCGCGGCGCCGACTACTACCGGCGGTTCACCGCATGGCTGACCGCGCAGAGTTCGTCGGTCACCGACAGCATGGCGTTCCAGGGGCGGCCGGTCCGCAGCCTCGTCCTGCCGCCGGAGGCGCTCCAGCCGAACGCCGACCGCGTGGACCGGTCGGTCTACAGCTTCGTCGGCCCGGTGCTGGGCGACCGCGCCGAGCAGGGTTCCTGGGTACGACCGGAGCACGCCGGGAAGGTGCTGCTCGTCTCGCTCGGCTCCGCCTTCACCCGGCAGCCCGAGTTCTACCGCCGCTGCGTCGCCGCGTTCGGCGACCTGCCCGGCTGGCACACCGTCCTGCAGATCGGCGAGCACGTCGACCCGGCCGAACTCGGTCCCGTCCCGGACAGCGTCGAGGTCCACCGGTGGGTGCCGCAGCTGGCCGTACTGGAGCAGGCGGATGCCTTCGTCACCCACGCCGGCATGGGCGGCAGCAGCGAAGGTCTCTACTGCGGGACGCCGATGATCGCCGTACCGCAGGCGGCCGACCAGTTCGCGAACGCCGAGCAGCTGGCCACGCTCGGCGTCGCCCGGGTCGTCGACTCGGGCGACGTCACCGCCGCGGAGCTGCGCGAGACGTTGCTCGCCCTCACCTCGGACCCGGCCGTGGTGGCCCGCAGCGCCGAGCTGAAGCGGCAGGCCCGCGCCGCCGGTGGTGCCGACCGGGCCGCCGACCTGATCGAGGCCGAACTGGCCGCGGTACGGGGCGGCGCCGCGAGCGGCGGGTGAGGCGTGGGGGGGGGGGGGGGGCCGCCGCGCCCCCCCCCCCCCACGCCCGGTCAGTCCTCCGCCAGCACCGTGAAGGTGAATGCGGTGCTCGTCGGACGGTTCAGCGGGATGTCGCACTTGACCCGGCGCAGCACGGCGGACCGGGTGAGGCCAAACCGGTGGGCGATGAGCCGGTCCGGGCGCACCGGCACCGGGTCGTCGAACGTGACGTTCACCTGCACCGGCCACCCGTCGAGCGGTACGACCGGCGCGTCCAGGCGCCACGCTCCGGTCCAGTCGAGGGTGAATCGGCAGCGCCGGGCGAACGCCGGGTCCAGCAGTGTGGCCGCCACCAGGTCGGGATCGTTGAGTTGGTGGCCGTGCAGATCGGTGGGATCGAACGAGCTGACAGTCGCCCGCTCGCGGACGGTGAGCTTGCTGGTCCGGCCGCAGGACACGCAGTGCACCAGCAGCCAGACGTCCAGCAGTTTGCCGTTGGCGTTGACCCGGAACCGGCCCCGGGCGGCGGTGGCCGACTCCGCCCGGCAGATGACGCAGCGCAGCGACAGCAGCGGAAGGCGGGTCCGGCGTACGACCCAGGGCAGCACGATATGAGGTTGGGATGACATGGAGACCTGATCTCTGAAGACCTGACGCGAGGCCGATTACGCGCGGCCTCGGACGCTGTGGCCGGGCGCGCGAGGGCAGCCCGGGGAGCCGTCGCGCAGGCGACGGCTACAGGCGTGGGAACGTGTCAGGTTCTAGAGAGCAGGAGGGGTCACGCGGAATCGTCCTTCTTCGCTGCGACAGGAGTGCGGGAAACGTACGGGACGTCCGGAACCGCTCTCAACCCGTTTTCCGGCACCGCTGCGTCACGCATCACTTCACTGACTAAAAGTTTGCAGTCCCTGCAAGATCGCTCGTAGGGTCGTGGCGTGACCACCGACCAGAGCCGCCCCGGCCTGCGCGACCGCAAGAAGCGGCAGACCCGCGCCGCCCTCAGCGCCGCCGCGCTGCGCCTGGTCGCCGAGCGCGGCCTGGACCAGGTGACGGTGGAGGAGATCAGCGAGGCCGCCGACGTGTCGGCCCGCACCTTCTTCAACTACTTCCCCAGCAAGGACGAGGCGCTGCTCGGCGACCAGCCGACCGACCGCGAGGTGCTTGCCGCCCACATCGTCGCCGCGCCGCCGGAGATGTCCGCGTTCGACGCGCTGCGGCTGGCCTTCGGCGACGTCGTCGAAGCCGTCGAGGCCGACCGGGAGGTGTGGCTGCTGCGGCTGCGGGTCATCGCGGCAAACCCGTCGCTTCTTCCGCGTCTGATCAGCGGCAACGCCGAGACCGAACAGGTGATCGTCGCGGCGGTGGCCGCCCGGCTGGGCCTCGACCCGTGCCACGGCCACCCGACGCTCGTCACCGCTGTCGCCGGCGCGGTCTTCCGCACGGCCCTCATGCAGTGGGTCGAGCGACCCGACACGACGACGCTGCGCGAGCTGACCGCCGAGGCGTTCGCCGCCGTCGCCGCCGGCCTGCCCGATCCGTCCTGACCCCTCCCATCCGTACCGGCCGCCGCCGTCGCGCGGCCGCTCGCACGTGCACACCGACAAGGAGTTCGATGACCACCGCCACTGTTCCACCCGCCGAGACGGGTACGCGGATGTCACGCCGGGAGGTTCTCCAGGCGTTGTCCGGCCTGATGGTCGGCATGTTCGTGGCGATCCTCGCCTCGACGGTGGTGGCGAACGCGCTGCCCCGGATCATCGCCGACCTCAACGGCAGCCAGACCGTCTACACCTGGATCGTCACCAGCGAGCTGCTGGCGATGACCGCGACGGTCCCGCTGTGGGGCAAGATGGCCGACCTCTACAGCAAGAAGCTGCTGATCCAGTTGTCCCTCGGCCTTTTCGTGGTCGGCTCGCTGGTCGCCGGATTCACCCCGAACGTCGAGGTGCTGCTGCTCAGCCGGGTCATCCAGGGCATCGGCGCGGGCGGCATGACCGCGCTCGCCACGATCGTCATGGCGGCCATGATCCCGCCGCGTGAGCTGGGCCGGTACGCCGGCATCTTCGGCGCGGTCTTCGGTGTCGGCACCATCGCCGGCCCGCTGATCGGCGGCGTCCTGGTCGACACGTCCTGGCTCGGCTGGCGCTGGTGCTTCCTGATCGGTGTGCCGTTCAGCCTGCTGTCCATCGCGCTGCTGCAGAAGACGCTGCACCTTCCGGTGGTCCGCCGCAGGGTCCGCATCGACTGGCTCGGCGCCCTGCTGATCACCTCGGGTGTGTCCACGCTGCTGATCTGGTCGTCGCTGGCCGGGAACAAGTTCGACTGGGCCTCGGGCTGGACCGCGCTGCTGGTCGGCGGCGGGCTGGCGCTGCTCGCGCTCGCCGTGTTCGTGGAGGCCCGTACCGAGGAGCCGATCATCCCGCTCGGCATCTTCCGCAACCGCACCGTCAGCCTCACCACGATCGCGAGCATCCTGGTGGGCGTGGCGATGTTCGGCGGCACGGTGTTCCTGTCGCAGTACTTCCAGACCTCGCTCGGCAAGTCGCCGACGGTGGCCGGCCTGATGAGCCTGCCGATGGTCCTCGGCCTGCTGGTCTCCTCGACCGTGGCCGGCCAGCTGATCACCAAGTACGGCCGGTGGAAGATGTTCCTGGTCGCCGGCGCCGCGGTGATGACGGTTGGCATGCTGCTGCTGAGCACCATCGACGCGAACACGAGCGTGCCGATGCTCTCGGTGTACATGGCGGTGCTGGGCGTCGGCGTCGGCATGCTGCTGCAGAACCTGGTGCTGGCCGCGCAGAACGACGTGCCGGCCGCCGAGCTGGGCGCGGCGACCTCGGTGCTGACGTTCTTCCGCAGCATGGGCGGCGCGGTCGGGGTCAGCGCGCTCGGCGCGGTCCTGGCCAACCGGGTCACGTCGCTGACCACCGAGAAGCTCGGGCCGCTGGCCACCGGCGGCGGATCGGCCGAGGTGCCGGACCTGTCGGCCCTGCCGGAGCCGGTGCTGCGGATCGTGCAGGAGGTCTACGGCACCGCCACGTCGGAGATGTTCCTCATCGGCGCGCCGTTCGCGCTGCTCGCCCTGGTCGTCGTGCTGTTCATCAAGGAGAAGCCGCTGAACACGCTCAGCGGTGACGAGCGCCGGGTCCGTGAGGAGGCGGCGGCCGCCGGGATGCACTGATCCCGCACGGTCGAGCGTGGGGCCGCCCCCGGGAGTCACCGGGGGCGGCCCCTTGTGCGATACCGGTCAGCGTTCCGTACGGTCGTTGATCTCGGTGCCGGACTCGCCGGGCATCGCGCCGATCGACTCCTCGGCGGCCCGGCCGCCGGTGCTCTCGTCGCCCTGCTTCAGCGAACTGCGGGGCAGCCCGGCCAGGTGAGCCGGGTCCTCGATCGGCTGGGGCGGCCACTGGTCCTGCGTACCGTCGGTCACCCCGGCGCGGCGCAGCGCCTCGACCAGTTGGTCCGGCGACAGGCGGTCGACCTCCTGTATCCCGGCCCCGCGCGCAATCGCCTGCAGTGTCTTCAGGTCTTCGCTCACGAATGTCTCGGCCATGCCCGAGCCTTCCCGCCCCTCAAGACAAGGAAACCGGCGGGCCTGCCACCGCCGGGTCGATCATGAAGTTGTACCGGACAAACCGGGCGCCGAACACCGTCAACCTCATGATCGACGCGAAATGGGAGGTTCGGTCAGCGGCGGGCGGGTTTGCGGGCGGGGCGCGGGCGGTCCCGGTCCGGGTCGATCCCCACCTGGACGGCGAACGCCGGGTCCACGGCCAGCAGGGGGCGGGGGCCGAACAGCGCCATTCCGGTGAGCAGCGTGTCGGTGTCGCGGCCCTGCCAGACCGGGCGGCGCTCGGGGTCGAGGTCGGCGTGCTCGCGGCGCAGCCGCCGCAGCAGGCGCCGAGCGGCGGACCCGGTCTCCGGCACCTCGGTCAGCCACCAGCCGCCGAGCGCGGTGGCCAGGCAGCAGAGCAGCAGCCCGGCGACCGAGGCGGGACCACCGGCGGAGCGCCCCTCGACGGCGCTGTCCACGAGCCGGGTCAGCCCGACCACGGCGACCGCGAACAGCGGCACCGTGCCCAGCGCGATCCGCCGTCGCTGCGCGCGGGTGAGCAGCCAGCCGTCGCGGACCAGCCGCCCGACCATACGGCGCAGCGCCCGGCCCACCTCCGGGTCGGCGAGCACCGCGGCCCAGGTCTGCGGGCGGCGCAGCGCGCTGTACAGGGCGCGCACCAGCGCGGGCGAACCGGCCGGGGGACGCCCCTGCGCGTGCAGGGTGGCCAGCTCGCCGATCTCGACGCCACCGGCGCGGCGCAGCGCGGCCACCCCGAGCTGGCAGGCCAGCAGCGCCCGATCGGTCAGGTACGCCAGCTCGACCCGGTCGGGCGTCGCGCCCCGGGTACGGCGGCCGGTCAGTTCGCGTACCGCGATCGCGATCGCGACGGCCACGGCGACCGCGCCGAGGTAGTCGAGGAGGAAGATCGACCCGCTGACTCCCCAGAGCATGGCGGCAAGTATGTCAGGAGCCGTGCCGTACCTCGGAGTCCCAGATCCGCGACCACGGGCGGCGCAGCCCTCGGGCGACGAAGATCGGCTCGCCGTTCTCGTCGTTGTCGACGTCGACCCGCTGGTCGACCCGGCCGGCCTCGGTGACCTCGGTGAACCAGGCGCGCAACCGGTCCGGGCGGGACCAGCCGACGACGATCACCACGTCGGCGTCGTCGGGCGGCCGGCCGAACGTGGCCATGCTGTTGTGCCCCGAGTACGCGCGGGGCAGTCCCCGCTGCGGCCCGTACCGAGCCAGCGCGCCGGCCTCGCCGTAGTTGCCGGTCAGCACCACCGCCCGGTCCCGCTCGGGCGGGGGCAGGGCGCGGTGCACGGCGGCGACCGAGTCGGCGAACTCGGGCCAGCCGATGGTCTCGCCCGCGTCGTAGTTCGCCGCGACCACGAACCCGGGCAGCCGGTCGGCGGGCAGCGTGGGCAGCAGCAGCACCGCGCTGCTCGCGGCCATCAGCACGGCGGCGGTGACCAGCAGCGCCTGCCGGACCCGGGGCGTGCCCCGCCGCGCCCACGCGACGGCCGGCACCACACCGGCAGCGGTGAGCACCAGCAGCAGCGGCGCGTCGTAGTAGCCCTTGCCGCCGGCCACCACCACGATCGTGACCACCACCAGCCACGCCCAGGCAAGCGACCGGTACGCCGCCCAGGACGGCCGGCGCAGCAGCGCGGCCAGCCCGGCCACCCACACCGGAACCGCGAACGGGCTGATGATCAGGAACTGGAGCACCACCGCGTCGATGCGGCCGCTGTAGGAGCTGTCGCCGTCGGCGATCGACGCGGCGACGTCGAGCTGCGGGAAGCCGTGCGCGGCCTGCCACGCCGCGTTCGGCACGGCGAGCAGCACGGCGACGCCCGTGCCGGCGAGCACCCACCGGTCGCGCAGCAGCCGGCGCGGCCCGGCGATCAGCAGACCGGCGACCAGGCCGACGCCGAGCAGGGCGGGCAGCGGCTTGTTGAGCAGGCCGACGCCGAGCGCGAGCCCGGCGCCGAGCGCCCACCGGCTGTCGCCGGTGCGCAGCATCCGCACCACGCACAGCGCCGCGGCCAGCCACACCAGCAGGTCGACGCTCGTGGTGCTGAGCAGGTGGCCGCCGGCCAGCACGATGCCCGAGGCGGCGGCGAGCACCGCCGCGGCCGTCTGGGTGAGGCGGTCGGCGCCGAACTGCCGGGCGATGGCGGCGACCAGCACGACCGCCGTGCCGCCGATGAACGCCGACGGGGTACGCAGCGCGACCAGGTTGCCCGGCGCGATCGTGTCGGCCAGCCGGGCCAGCGCCGGCACGAGCGGCCCCTGGTCGACGTAGCCCCAGTCGAGGTGCCGGCCGCACAGCAGGAAGTACAGCTCGTCGCGGTGGTAGCCGTAGCGGCCGGCGAGCGACAGCAGCACGACGGTGAGGACCGCGCCCACCACCATGGGCGCTGCGGTACGCGGACCGGCGGGCGGCGGGCCACCGGGCGCGGCGGCCTGGCTCCGATCGACGTCGGCGACTGATTCGGCCACCTGCCCATGATGGACCGCACCGGTGGGCCGTCGATGCCCCGTGACCCTCGGCCGGGTGGACGGAAACCGGTGGCCGGACGGCCGGGGCGACGGTTAGCGTGCCCGGCGATGAGGATTCGTGACTACGCCGACGCCGACTGGGACCAGGTCTGGCCGATCTTCGCCGACGTCGTGACCGCCGCCGACACGTTCGCGTACGACCCGGAATGGTCGCCGGAGACGGCGCGCGAGGTGTGGGTGGAGCGGCCGCCGGGGCGTACCTCGGTCGCGGTGGACCACGACGGCGCGGTGCGCGGCACCGCGAAGATGGGCCCGAACCGGCCCGGGCCGGGGTCGCACGTGGCGACCGCGAGCTTCATGGTGGCGGCGCACGCGCGCGGCCGGGGCGTGGGCCGTGCGCTGTGCGAGGACGCGTTGGACTGGGCGCGGCGGCAGGGCTTCGCCGCGATGCAGTTCAACGCCGTGGTGGAGACCAACACGGCGGCGGTGGAGCTGTACCGGCGGCTGGGCTTCACGGTGATCGGCACCGTGCCGGAGTCGTTCGCCCACCCGACGCTGGGCCGGGTCGGGCTGCACGTCATGCACCGGCGGCTGTGACATCGGCGGCCGGAAAACGCCGGGGCGGCCCGGGGGGGGTGCTGACAGGCTGCCCGCCCAGACCGCTCAAGCCCACGCCCGGGCGCGCGCCCAC
>NZ_JAGPXV010000879.1:0-1867 GCF_018070405.1 Micromonospora sp. D75 | reverse complement strand
GTTGGACGACGGCCGGCAGCGGTGGGAGCGGCGCAACCCGCGCACCGAGTACGGCGACGCCCGTACGAAGGTGCTGCCGGTCGGCACCGGCGCGGCGCTGGACGGGCCCGGTGACGCCGAGGGCTCGCCGCTCGCCCCGTGGGCGGGGAAGGCGGACCGGCTGGTGCAGGTCGGCGCGGACCGCTCGGTCCGGGTCCTGGACCTGCGCAGCGGAAAGGTCCTCAAGGACCGGGGCAACGTGGCCGGCCTCGACGACCCGATGGCCGCCCGCGACGACCGGCTGTACGTGGCGGAGGACGACCGTGGCCTGCGGCTGCTCTCCTACGACCTGGGCAGCCTCGGCACGCCCGGCGTGCTGTACGAGGCGCCGGAGCAGGGCGGCCGGGTGAAGGATCTGGTCACCTGCGGGGAACGTCGCGTGTGCCTGCTGGAGACGCCCGCCGGCGGCGCTGACGCCACCCGGGTGGTGGCGGCGGCCGAGGGTGAGGGCAACCGGCAGTGGGCGGCGCCGCGCGCCGAGTCGCTGGTGCCGGTCGGTGAGCACGTGCTGGCCGTGCAGGGCTCGCCGGACGCGGTGACGCTGTTCGCGCCGGACGGCACGGCGAAGGTGCTGCGGGACCGGGACGGGTTCGCGGTCCGGCTGGACGCCGGCAACCTGCTGATCTTCTCCGAGGCGCCGAGCGCGTACGAGGACGACCGGGTCCTCGCCGGCACGGCGGTGGACGGCAAGCCGGTCGAGATGGGGCAGCTCAAGCAGATCCGCAGCGAGTCCTGCTCGTGGAACACCGAGATGCTTGTTTGCGGCGCGGAGAAGGAGTTCCGGTTGTACCGGTTCGCCGGCTGACCGGAAGTGAGCTTGACAGCGATCGATGCCTCGGCTGGTGTGAACGGCAGAGAGATCGACGTTCGTCAGGAGGCCCCGTGTTCGTCCGACGACGGTGGACCGCGCTCGCCACCACCAGCATCCTGATCGCCGCTGTCCTGTCCCATCCCGGCCCCGGCGCCGCCGCGCCGGCCGCCCCCGCGCTCACCCTCGCCCCCACCGAGACCGCGCTGGTCCGCGTGCAGCTCGCCGACCGGGCCCAGCTCGACCGCCTGGTCGCCGGCGGCGCGGACCTGGCCAACCGTCCCCGCTCCCGGGACGGCAGGCTGATCGCCGACCTGGTCCTCACCGGCCGGCAGCTCACCGACCTCACCCGGCAGGGCGCGACCGCCCTGCAGGTCGTACAGCGGGCCGACGACGGCACCCGGCGGATCGCCGAGAGCCGCCGCGCCGCCCAGGAGCGCACCCGCACCGGGCTGCGCGCGAGCGGCGCCGCCGCTGTCGACACGCTCCAGTTCCTCCAGGCGTACTGGTGGACCACCGGCGGGCGGACGTTCGTCCAGGCGCAGGTCGCCACCACCGCCAGCGACGACCCCGACGTGGAGATCACCGTCACCTGGCGTACCGCCGACGGCGCCACCGGCTCGTTCCCGCTGTACCGCTTCGAGGACTCGGGCGAATACCAGTACCACTACGCGCTGCCGCAGCCGGCGCCCGGCCGGCCCGTGCAGTTCACCGCCACGTCCAGCCTGGGCGGGACGAGCCGGCCGGTCACGCCGTCGCTCTGGCCGAACGCCTCCCCGCCGCCGCAGCCGGCCGGCTACCAGAAGGACTTCATCGACGCGTACCTGACGCCGGTCGACATCAAGGCGCGCATCGCCCGGCTCGGCCGCCAGTACCGCGACCTGGTCGACGTGATCGACCTGCCGAACAAGACGCAGGGCTACCGCCGCAACGCCGCCGCCTACCTGGGTGACCCGGCGGCCGCCGCCGTGGTGGTGGAGTCGGTCCGCTTCGGCGACCAGGGCATGAACGGCGTGCAGG
>NZ_JAGPXV010000878.1:0-1868 GCF_018070405.1 Micromonospora sp. D75 | reverse complement strand
GACCCGGTGAACTGCACCGTCAACGGCGCCTCCTGCGCCGGCGGCGGCAACCCCGGCAACCCGGGCGCGCCCGCCACCCCCGGCGGCCTGCGGGTCACCGGCACCACCGCGTCGTCGGTCTCGCTCGCCTGGAACGCGGTCTCCGGCACCGTCACCGGCTACCGGGTGTACGAGGGCAGCACGGTCAAGGCCACCGTCACCGGCACCTCGGCCACCGTCTCCGGGCTGGCCGCGTGCAGCGGGCACAGCTACACGGTGACCGCGTACAACGGCAGCGGCGAGTCGGCGAAGTCGGCGGCGGTCGCGGCCACCACCAGCGGCTGCACCGGTGGCGGCGGGGGCGCGATGGCCGCCGCTCCCTACCTCTACCCGGGCTGGGGCGACCCGCCCGCGCCGTCCACCGTGATGGGCGCGACCGGGATCAAGTGGTTCACCATCGCGTTCGTGCTCTCCGGCGGCGGCTGCACCCCGGCCTGGGACGGCAGCGGTCCGCTGACCGGCGGCACGCACGCCACCACCATCGCCGCGATCAAGGCGGCCGGCGGCGACGTCATCCCGTCCTTCGGCGGGTGGAGCGGCAACAAGCTCGGCCCGAACTGCTCGTCCGCCGCCGCGCTGGCCGGCGCGTACCAGCAGGTCATCAACGCGTACGGGCTGAAGGCCATCGACATCGACATCGAGAACAGCGACGAGTTCGAGAACGAGGTGGTGCAGGACCGCATCCTGGACGCCCTGAAGATCGTCAAGCAGAACAACCCGGGGATCAAGACCATCATCACGTTCGGCACCTCGACCACCGGGCCGTCGTACTACGGCACCCGGCTGATCAACCAGGCCGCGGCCAAGGGCGCCGGGATCGACGTGTTCACGATCATGCCGTTCGACTTCGGCGGCGGCGCGAACATGTACCAGAGCACCGTCAACGCGGCCGAGGGCCTGAAGACCGCGCTCAAGAACGCGTTCGGCTGGTCCGACGCCACCGCGTACGCCCACATGGGCCTGTCCGGCATGAACGGCCTCTCCGACCAGCAGGAGCTGACCTCGCCGGCCACCTGGACGCAGATCCGCGACTGGGCGAAGGCGCGCGGCCTGGCCCGGTTCACGTTCTGGTCGGTCAACCGGGACCGGCCCTGCCCCGGCGGCGGCGTGGTCGCCAACTGCTCCGGCATCGCGCAGAACACCTGGGAGTTCACCGGCATCACCGCCGGCTTCTGAGCCCGCGACGCGGTCAGCGCCCGGCGGTCACCGACTGCCGGGCGCGCCGCCGGCGCACCTTCTTCACCGCCCAGCTCACGATCATGAAACCGAAGACGGCGAAGATCGCGTAGTTGAACCACGAGCTGTACCTGTCCACGTCCTCCCACCGCGATCCGAGGGTGAACCCGGCGCCGACGATCAGCGCGTTCCACACCCCGCTGCCGAGCGTGGTGAGCAGGATGAACTCACCGAGCGGCATCCGGTTCGCGCCGGCCGGGACGGAGACCAGGCTGCGGACCACCGGCACCACCCGGCCGATCAGCACCGCCCACCGCCCGTGCCGTTCGAACCAACGGTCGGCCTTCTCCAGATCCTGCAGGTCGACCAGCGGGATGTGGTCCAGCCAGCGCTTGAGCCGCTCCTCGCCGAGCGCCGCGCCGAGCCAGTAGAGCACCAGCGCGCCGAGCAGCGAGCCGACCGTCGCGGCGAGCACGATGAACACCACGTTGAACCGGCCCTCGGCGGACAGGTAGCCGGCCATCGCCAGCACGATCTCGCTCGGGATCGGCGGGATGATGCTCTCCAGCGCCACCAGCAACGCCACGCCGACCGCGCCGAGCGAGTCGATCACGCTCGCCACCCAGCCGGTCAGCCCGGTGAACAGGTTCGGG
>NZ_JAGPXV010000877.1:0-1875 GCF_018070405.1 Micromonospora sp. D75 | reverse complement strand
TCGCCAGCGCCTCGCGCAGCCCGGACACCGCCTCCTCCGGGGTGCCGCCCCGGTCGAGGAGCCCTTCCGCCCGGCGTACCCGTTCCTCGAAGACGTCCAGGTCGAGTTGACCCTCGGCGACGGTGAGCAGATATCCGGAGCCGTGGGTGCCGATCACGTCGCCGGGCAGACCGGCGGCGCGCAGCGCCCGTCGCGCCGCCGCGACCCGGTTGCGGACCTGGACGTCCGCGCTCGCCGGCGGATGGCCGCCCCAGGCCGCGTCCATGAGACGGGACACCGGGACGATCCGGTTGGCTTCCAGCAGCAACGCGGCGAGCATGGCCTGACTGCGGGGGCCACCGACGCGGACCGTCCGATCGTCGAGGCACACCTCGACCGGGCCGAGCAGCCGAAACATGACCGCCGGCACCATTCGCTCCCCCCGAAGCGCGCGGACCCGGGCGACCACGTCAAGATCGCCCTCCGGCCCCACCCTAGACGAGTTCGCGCGAGGCCAGGGGGTGACGCGTACCAGCGGTGACCGGGGGGACACACCACTGTGTCCGGTCGTCGTCGGTGGTCAGCCGATCGGGTCCGGCGCGGCGTGCGGCGCTTGACCGGACGTGGCCCGCGCCCGGCGCCGCCGGGAGTGACGGCGGTAGAACGTGACCAGGAACATCGCCTGGAGCGTGCCCTCGACGAGCAGGACGAGCGCGCCGTCCACGGCCGCGAGCAGGCTTCCGCCGGTCGCGCCGGCCAGCACGGCCGAGCCGGCCTGGATCGCGCCGTGCGCGACGATCGGGATTCCGAACAGGACGAAGCTGGACAACGCGACGGCGCTGCCCGCCACCACCGCCAGCGCGTAGATCCGTACCGCGCGCCGCTCGTGCGGCGGCAGGACGGCGGTGGGGTCCCCGGCCGACGGTGTCATCCGGCCGGGAAGCGCCGCGTGCAGACCCCGGCGCAGCAGGTGCCGGGCGTACGCGAAGCCGTCCTGGAACAGGTTGCGGCACCGCAGCAGGTCCAGCAGGACGAAGTAGCAGTCGGTACGCATGTAGACGTGCAGTTGCAGCGCCATCGACATGACGATCACCAGAACGACGGCGGACAGCAGGCCGCCGACCAGCGGATGCGGCCGGGCGTACGCCATCACCAGCAGCGCGGCGCACACCACGGCGGAATCCCAGAGCAGGCCGCTGAGGTAGACGCGGTACCGGTGGCGGCGCGGCACCGACCAGATCGCCGTCACGTCGGTCTCCAGGACCAGATGGTGCAGCCGGGTGGCGAACCGGATCCGGGCCGGCGCGTCCAGCGAACGGGCCGCCACCAGGTGACTGAACTCGTGCAGCACCGCCGTCCCGGAGAACAGCACGGTGTTCACGAGCACGGCGAGACCGACGTAGCCGGTCCAGAAGAAGTCCCGGTACGACGGCAGCAGCTCGGGACGGCGTACCACTGTGGCCAGCGTCGCCGCGACCAGCGCGACGTAGGCCACCTTCGCCGCGGGGCCGAACAGCCAGCGCACGTGCCGGGCCCGCAGCCAGGGCAGGTGCGGCCGGTCCTCGCGGCGGGCGCCGCCGGCGGGCCGGCCGTCGACCTCGGCCACCAGGCCCGCCTCCCGCAGCGCGAGCACCAGGTCCACGAGGTCGAGCTCCACGTCGTGGTCGGCGGCGATCCGTTCCTCGGCCACGCCGATCGGCGCTCCGCCGTCGAGCAGCTCGACGGCACGGACGCCGATCGCGGGCAGTTCCACGAACTCGCCGACCTCCGGCCGGCCCACCACCACCGAGTCCGGGTCGTCGTCGGACGGCCGGATCCGCAGCGGGTGGAACCGTACCCGCGTCGCGGCGCCCAGATCCGGCGCCGCCTCGACCCCGGTGGTCGTCATCGCCCGGT
>NZ_JAGPXV010000876.1:0-1877 GCF_018070405.1 Micromonospora sp. D75 | reverse complement strand
GCTGGTGACCGAGGTCCCGACCCTGATCAGCCGCCGGGTGCCGGCCAACAGCGGGCTGCTGCTGGTGTTCGGCCACGCCTCGGCCGGCACCCGTTACAACGTCATCCCCTCCGAAGCGTGCGCGGCCGGCACGCTGCGGGTGATGGACCGCGACACCTGGGACGAGGCGCCCAAGATCGTGGCTCAGGTGGTGCGGGACGTGCTCGCGCCCACCGGCGCCACTGTCGATCTGGAATACCTGCGCGGCCGGCCGCCGGTGACGAACGACGCCGGCGCGATCGGCGTGCTCACCGCCGCCACCGCCGCCGCGCTCGGCCCCGACGGCATCGCCGAGACGCCGCAGAGCATGGGCGGCGAGGACTTCTCCTGGTACCTGGAGCACGTCCCCGGCGCGCTCGCCCGCCTCGGCGTGGGCCGCAGCGGGCCCAATGTGGACCTGCACCGGGCCTCGTTCGACGTGGACGAGCGCGCCATCGAGGCGGGCGTACGCCTCATGGTCCAGACCGCGCTGCGGGCACTGGCGGCGGCGCGCTGACCGGAGCGTCGGCCGGACCGGCCGGGCCCGGCGGCATCGGGCCCAGGCCCGGCTGCGGCATCGCGCCCGGGCCGGGCGGCGGCGTCCGCCGGGCCCGCCGGCGCCGCCACAGGAGCAGCAACCACAGCGGTACGCCGATCACCACCGCGAAGGGCAGCACCGCCCCGAGCACGGTCAGCGCGATGCGGGCCGAGGCCCGGAACGCCGTCCACCCGCCGTCCAGCCCGCTGCGGAAGCCCAGATCCGCCTCCTCCTCGGCGGTGCTGGCGTCCTGCCCGAGCAACGTCACGGTGATGGTGGAGAGCGCGGTCAGGTCCGCCAGCCGGCGCTTGCGCGCCTCCAGCGCGGCCAGGTCCGCCTGACGGCTGCCCACCTCGTTCTCCAGCCGGACCAGCTCGTCCACCGAACTCGCCTGGGCGAGCAGCTTGCGGGCGCTCTCCACCCGCGCCCGCTGGGTGGCGATCCGGGCGTCCAGGTCGACCACCTGCTCGGTGACGTCCTCGGTGCGGATCTCCCGGCGCTCCTGGCGGCCGAGGCCGGCGAGCTGGTCGATCACACCGGCGAACTTGTCCGCCGGCACCCGCAGGGTCAGCACCGCCCGGGCCTCGGCGGAGCGGCTCGACCGCCGGTCGCCGCCGACGAACCCACCGGCCGCTGTCACCGCGGTGACCGCCTCCCGCGACGCGGCCTCCACATCGTCCACCCGGATCTGCATCGTCCCGGTGTAGATGATGGACCGCTGGTCGACCCGCAGGTCCGCGCCGCCGGTGCCGCCGGGAGCCGCCTGGTCGCGATCCGCGCCGCCCTCGGCGGGCTGCTCGCGCGCCGCGCCTCCGTCCATGGCCGGCGCGGCCGCGTCGCCACCGCTGTCCTCGTCCGCGCCGCAGGCGCCCACGGCGAGCGCCGCGACCATGCCCACCGCCACCAGGGCAAGGCCCCGGAACCGTCGTCCACCCATTCCCCGTACTCCGATCGTCGGCGGCCCCGCCCACCGGGACCGATACCTCGGACGTGGCGCGTGGTCGCGCCGGTTCCGGCAGACTGCGCTGAGGACATCACGATTCGGTATGCGAGGAGTCACGATGCACGTCACCAAGTACTCGCACTCCTGTCTCCGGCTGGAGCACGACGGGGCGGTGCTGGTCGTCGACCCGGGTGGCTTCAGCGAGCCGGAGGCGCTGGACGGGGCGGACGCGGTGCTCGTCACCCACGAACACCCGGACCATGTGGACGTCGCCGCGCTCACCCGGGCGCTGGAGCGGCGGCCGGTGCCGGGGCACGGCCCGGCCTCGCTCGCCGGGGTGCTCGGCGACGCCGCCGAGGCGCTCGTCACCGTCTCGCC
>NZ_JAGPXV010000875.1:0-1891 GCF_018070405.1 Micromonospora sp. D75 | reverse complement strand
CCCCGCCGACCCGCGGTGCCGGCAGCGGGACACCGCCCGGGTGCGCGCCGACGCCGGCGCCCTCGGCGCGGCAGTGGTGGAGGGCACCGCCCCGGCCGCGGCCGACCCGGTCGAGGTGGCCGCGCTGGCCTACCTGGCCCGGCCCCGGGGCTGGCGGGAACTGATCGAGGCCAGCGGCGAGGCGGTACGCGCCGAGGCCGACAGCGCTGTGGTGGCCGAACTGGTCCGCGAGGCCGAGCAGCGGGCCGCCCGCGCCGAGCACGACCGGGCGGTGGCCCGGGTGGAGGCGGAGAAGCTGCGCGACGAGCTGGCCCGGGTCCGCGAGGAACTCGGTCAGCTCCGCGAGGAGGCGCGCCAGCTCGCCCGTACCCTGCGGGAGACCCAGGCCCGCGAGCGCAAGGCCACCGAACTGCTCGCCACCGAGCGGGGCCGGGCGGCCCGCGCGGCGGCCGACGCGGACGCCGAGCTGCGCCGCGCCCGAGCCCGGCTGGCCGAGGCGGAGGCCGCCGCCGGCGTGGCCCGGGCCAGCGCCAAGGAGGCCCGGTCGGTCGACGACGCCCGGCTGTGGCTGCTGCTGGAGACGATCGGCCAGGCCGCGGTCGGGCTGCGCCGCGAGCTGGCGCTCGACCCGGTGGACAAGCTTCCGGCCGACTTCGTCGCCGACGCGTTCGCCGAGCAGCCGGGCGCCGCGCAGGCCGGCCCGTCGACGCGGGCCCGCGACACCGACGACCCGGCCCGCCTCGACCAGTTGCTCGCGCTGCCCCGGGCACACCTGGTGGTGGACGGTTACAACGTGACGAAGCGGGGCTTCGGCGAGATGTCGCTGGAGCAGCAGCGCAAACGGCTGATCACCGGGCTGGGCGGGATCGCCGCGCAGACCGGGGACGAGGTCACAGTGGTCTTCGACGGCGCCGAGCGGATCCACGGCCTGCCCCCGGCGCCGCGCGGCGTGCGGGTGCTGTTCTCCCGCAAGGGCGAGACCGCGGACGAGCTGATCCGCCGGCTGGTCCGCGCCGAGCCGGCCGGGCGGCCGGTGGTCGTGGTCTCCTCCGACCGCGAGGTCGCCGACGGGGTACGCCGGCACGGCGCGTACCCGCTGGGCGCCGACTCGCTGCTGCGGCGCCTGGCCCGGTCCTGAGCCTTCTCTCTCCCCCCTTGATCGACTCCAGATCGGGGGAGTGGTGGGGTCGGGCGCGTGCTGATCGCGCCACTTCGGCGTACTGGTTGGGGTTCGCGGCGGGTGCTGCCTCGTTGTCCGGTTCTGTCGTACCCCGGCGTTAGCGTTCTGGTGACCGACGGTGGTGGTCCCTTCCCCGAGCGCCACCGGCGACCCGTCAGGAGGCGTTGATGCTCATCGACTGCGACACCTGCGGCAACCGTGGCGCCGGCTGCTCCGGCTGCCTGGTGACCGCACTGCTCGACTCCGACCCGGCCGACCTCGGCCCGGCCGAGCACCGGGCGATCGAGGTGTTCGCGCGGGCCGGGTTCGAGGTCGAGGTGCTACCACCACCCGCGCCCGCCGAGGCGCTGGCGCCGATGCCCCGCCGCCCCGGCCGTCGCCGCCGGGTCGCCTGACGCCGCCCGCCGCCCGCCGCCCGCTGCCCGCTGCCCGCCGCCCGCCGCCCGCTGCCCGCCGCCCGCCGGCTTCCGCCTGCCACTGAAGGAACGCTGCCCGGGGTGCTCAGGCCGGCCGCCGGGATCACCCCGTCCACCGCATGTCGATCGGGCCCGGGCCGCCGTCTGCCGCGTCGGCCCACCCTGGCATGCGCTGCTCCTCGATCCCCCGAGTCTGGATCCCAGCCACATCTGACGCTCCTTCTCGTCCCCGCCCCGGCAAGGGCCGTCGATCTTGGAGTTGTGGCGGCTAACAAACGTGGCTACTCGGACATCC
>NZ_JAGPXV010000874.1:0-1903 GCF_018070405.1 Micromonospora sp. D75 | reverse complement strand
CGACGGGTGTCAACCAGGGTTGACACCCGTCGTGCTGTCAACCTACATTGACAGCATGAGTCAGGCGACGGAACTCGCGGCGGCGGCCGGCAGCACCGACCCCAAGGTCGGCCTGCGTGCCGTGCTCGCCCTGCGCCGGCTGCTGGAGCGGCTGGAGGTGATCCAGGTGGACAACGCCCGGCGACAGGGCTGGTCCTGGCAGGAGATCGCCGACGCCCTCGAGGTCAGCCGGCAGGCGGTCCACAAGAAGCACGCCGGGCGACCGGCGGTACGCGACAGCTGGGAGGCGTGATGTTCGAACGATTCACCGACCGGGCCCGTGCCGTGGTGCACCACGCGCTCGACGAGGCCCGCACCGAGGGACGGCGGCCGGTCGGCACCGAGCACCTGCTGCTGGGCGTGCTCGCCGACCGCGACAACCTTGCGGTACGGCTGCTCGCGTCCGGTGGCGTCGAGGCCGACGCCCTGCGCGCCGCGGTGGCCCGCCACACCGCGCAGGGCGTGGACGGGCTCGGCGCGGCGGACGCCGCGGCACTGCGCGAGATCGGCATCGACCTCGCCGCGATAGTGGCCCGGATCGAGGAGTCCTTCGGCCCGGACGCGCTGCGTGAGGCGACCCCGCGCCCGCGCCGGTGGTGGCGTCGCGGGACGCACCACGGCACGTTCTCGCCCCGCGCCAAGAAGGTGCTGGAGCTGTCGCTGCGCGAGGCGCTGCGGCTGCGCCACCGGCACATCGGCACCGAACACATCCTGCTCGGCCTGCTGCGCGAGGGCGACGGCCTGGCCGCCGCGGTGCTCACCGAGGCCGGGGTGGACATCGACGACCTGCGACGCCGCATCGACACGGCGCTGCGCGAGGCCGCTTGACCCGTACCCGGTTTTCAAACCTGATTGCGGTCATCGCAACGTCCCGCTGCGCCGGGTCGCCGTCACGCCCCGTGTCCTGCACACTGACGCCGTGGACGGTGCAGACGACAAGCGCCCGGTGAACGCGGAGAACCGCACCCCGCGCTCGGCAGTGGTGGTCAACCCGGTGAAGGTGGCCGACCTGGACGAGTTCCGCCGGACCGTGGAGGGCGCGCTCGCCGCCGCCGGCTGGCCGGCCCCGACCTGGTACGAGACGACAGTCGAGGACCCGGGCCGCGGGCAGACGGAACAGGCGGTGAAGGCGGGCGCGGAGGTCGTCTTCGCCTGCGGCGGCGACGGCACGGTGATGGCGTGCGTGACCGCGCTGGCCGGCACCGACGTGGCGCTGGCGGTGCTGCCCCAGGGCACCGGAAACCTCCTCGCCGCCAACCTCGGCCTCTCGAACGACCTGCGCCGCCGGGCCCGGTCGGTCCTGGTCGCCAACGTCGGGCGCCTGCAGGGCGGGGTACGCCTGCTCACCGACGCCGAGCCGGACGACGGCTGGCTCGACGTGGCGGTGCTGACACCGCGCGCGCTGCGTCACTGGCTCGCCATGGGCTGGGCGGTGCTGCGCCGCCGCGACAGCGTGCCCCGGATGGAGGTGTTCCGGGCCCGCTCGGTCGAGATCACCAGCACCCGGGCGCAGCCCCGGCAGCTCGACGGCGACCTGATCGAGCCGGGCCGCTCGCTGAAGGCCACCATCCGCCCCGAGTCGCTCTGGCTCTGCGTACCGCGCCCCGAGGAGCACCCCGACCTGGCGGTGGACGCCGACGCGGTCGGCGAGCGCGGCGAGCACCTGGTCGAGGAGGCCCGCCGTGAGTAGCACCAAGCTGGTCCCCGAGACCCGGTTGATGACCGAGAACGAGCTGTCCGCCGACGACGCCTGGCACACGCTGCGCCGGCACGGCGGCTGGTGCCTGCTGCGGGACGCGTTCGTCCGGTTCCGCTGGAGCCCGCTGCGCGACGCCGATCATGCGGCGGCCGAGTGGTTCAACGG
>NZ_JAGPXV010000873.1:0-1903 GCF_018070405.1 Micromonospora sp. D75 | reverse complement strand
CTGGCCGCCGACGGAGCCGAACACCTCCTCCTGGTCAGCCGGCGGGGTGGCGAGGCGCCCGGCGCGACCGCCCTCGCCGAGGAACTCGCCGGGCTCGGCGCGCGGGTAACCCTCGCGTCCTGCGACGTGGCCGACCGGGCCGCGCTCGCGACGCTGCTCGACTCGATCCCCGCCGAGCTTCCGCTGAGCGCGGTCGTGCACACCGCCGCCGCCCTCGACGACAACGTCGTCGACGCCGTGAGTGTCGACCAGCTGGCCACCGCCCTGCGGGCGAAGGTCGACGCCGCGCGCAACCTGGACGAGCTGACCCGGGGCAGCGACCTCTCCGCCTTCGTCCTCTTCTCCTCCCTCGCCGGCCTCATGGGCGCCGCCGGCCAGGCCACGTACGCGCCCGGCAACGCGTTCCTCGACGCCCTGGCGCAGCGCCGCCGCGCCGAGGGACTGCCGGCGACCTCGCTCGCCTGGGGCCTGTGGGCCGACGGCGGGGTGAGCGCGGGCGACTTCGAACAGCGGCTCAGCCGTACCGGTTTCGGCGCGATGGCACCGGAGACAGCCGTGCGCGCCTTCAGCCGTGCGCTGGACCGCGACGAGACGTACCTCGTCGTGGCCGACATCGACTGGGCCCGGGTGGCCGCCACCGGTCCGCGGCGCGCCCACCCGCTGGTCCGCGACCTGCTGGCCGAGGCCGGCGCGGCGGTGCCCGCCGACGCCCCGGTGCCGGCGGCCGACCTGCGCCTGCGCCTGTCGGGAATGCCCGGCGCGGAGCAGTTGCGCGTCCTCGGTGAGCTGGTACGCGCCGAGGTCGCCGCCGTGCTCGGCCACGAGTCCGTCGAGCGGGTGGCGCCGGACCGGGCGTTCCAGGATCTCGGTTTCACCTCGCTGGCAGCTGTCGAGCTGCGCAACCGGCTCGACGCGGCGACCGGCCTCGCGCTGCCGACCACGCTCGCCTTCGACTACCCGAACTCGGCGGCTCTGGCCGGCCACATCCACGCCGAGCTGCTCGGCGGGCAGGCGCTGCCCGTCCCCGCCGCCACCGGCCCCGTCGTGGGCGACGACCCGATCGTCATCGTCGGCATGGGCTGCCGTTTCCCGGCCGGAGCCGAGTCCCCGGAGGGGCTCTGGGACCTGCTGACGGCCGGTGCCGACGCGATGTCGGACTTCCCGGCCAACCGGCACTGGGACCTGGAGTCGCTGACCGGCACCGACTCCTACGTCTCGCGCGGGGCCTTCCTGGCCGACGCGGGCGGCTTCGACGCGGAGTTCTTCGGCATCTCGCCGCGGGAGGCGCTCGCCATGGACCCGCAGCAGCGGCTGCTGCTGGAGGTCTCCTGGGAGGCGTTCGAAGACGCCCGGATCGAACCGCTCGCGCTGCGCGGCAGCCGCGTCGGGGTGTTCGCCGGCACCAACGGCCAGGACTACGAGACCGTCGTACGCGAGGCCGGTGAGTCGCTCGCCGGGTACGGCGCGACCGGTGCCTCCGCGAGCGTGTTGTCGGGTCGGGTGGCGTACTCGTTCGGTTTCGAGGGGCCGGCGGTGACTGTGGACACGGCGTGTTCGTCGTCGCTTGTGGCGTTGCACCTGGCGGCGCAGGCGCTGCGGTCCGGCGAGTGTGACCTCGCGCTGGCCGGCGGCGTCACGGTGATGTCCACCCCGGGCGCCTTCATCGAGTTCTCCCGCCAGGGTGGGCTGTCGGCGGACGGCCGCTGCAAGGCCTTCGCCGAGTCTGCGGACGGCACCGCGTGGGGCGAGGGTGTCGGTGTGCTGCTGGTGCAGCGCTTGTCGGATGCGCGGCGTGACGGGCGTCGGGTTCTGGCGGTGGTGCGGGGTTCGGCGGTGAATCAGGATGGTGCGTCGAATGGTTTGACGGCGCCGAATGGTCCGTCGCAGCAGCGGGTGATCCGGC
>NZ_JAGPXV010000872.1:0-1904 GCF_018070405.1 Micromonospora sp. D75 | reverse complement strand
CTCCGTGGGCACGGTCGGCCGCAGCCCTGTCGCGTGGGGGCCTCCGCTCGGGCCTGCCGGGTGGGTGCGTGCCAGACGGGTTGCTGCCTCCTGGAAGGCTCTGCCCAGCGTGGTGGCGGTTTCTCTCGGGTCGTCCGCGCGCATGATCGCGCCCAGCACGGCTACTCCGGCGGCGCCCGCCTCGACGCATGCGTGGACCTGGTCCGGGTTCTCGATGCCGCCCAGCGCGAGGACGGGCACGGGGCTGACCGCGATCAGCTCGCTCAATCCGCCCGGTCCCAACACAGGGCCGTAGCCGGGTTTTGTCTTTGTCTCGTAGAGCGGGGACAGGGTGGCGTAGTGCTCGGTGGTGAGGCGGGCCAGCTCGGCGGTGTCGTGGCAGGAGCGGCCGACCAGGCCGACGGCGGGCGGCGGGTACGGGCCGGCAGCCGGTAGGTGCACCGCGTCCCCGTCGAGCGGGTCGGGTCCGGCGACGACGAGCGTGCCGCCCGCGTCGGCGAGGATCGCGCGCAGGTCGACGGCGAGCGCGAGGCGTTCGGGGCGCGGCAGGTCCTTCTCCCGCAGCACCACCCACCGCACTCCCCCACCCACGGCAGCCGCCACCACGTCGACGAGCGCCCCCCGGGCCACCCGCCGATCGGTCAGCAGCACGACCCCGCTCGGCCCGCCCTGGATCTTGGTACGCGGCCGCCCCTCGGGGGGCGCCTCCGTACCAAGATCCGCTACGCGTGAGGCGGTCACAGGTCGGGCCGTCCCTCGTCGGGGGTGGACGGCAGGGCGTGGAAGCGGCGGGTGATGCGGCCCGCGCCGTACGCCAGGCGGCCGGCCTCGACCGCGTAGCGCATCGCCGTGGCCATCGCGACCGGGTCGACGGCCCGGGTCACGGCGCTGGCGAGCAGCACCGCGTCACAACCCAGCTCCATGGCGAGGGCGGCGTCGGAGGCGGTGCCGATGCCCGCGTCGAGCACCACCGGCACGTCGACCGCCGCCCGGATCAGCCGGATGTGGTGCGGGTTGCCGATGCCCAGCCCGGAGCCGATCGGCGACCCGGCCGGCATCACCGCCGCGCAGCCCACGTCGGCCAGCCGCCGCGCGAGCACCGGATCGTCCGACGTGTACGGCAGCACGGTGAACCCGTCCGCGACCAGCTCCTCGGCGGCGCGCAGCAGCTCCACCCCGTCGGGCAGGAGCGTGCGCTCGTCGCCGATCACCTCAAGCTTCACCCAGTCGGTGTCGAACGCCTCCCGGGCCAGGTGCGCCGTCTTCACCGCCTCCACAGCGGTACGGCAGCCGGCCGTGTTCGGCAGCAGCCGTACGCCGCACCGCTCCACCAGGTCGAGCAGGCCACCCGACCCGCCGGGCGTGGTGTCGACCCGGCGCAGCGCCAGCGTCACCAGCTCGGTGCCGGACGCGCGGATCGCCGCCTCCAGCACGTGCAGGTTCGCCGCGCCACCGGTGCCGAGGATGAGCCGGGAGCCGAACCCGACCCCACCGATCTCAAGCGTGGACATCCTGCTCACCCGCCCTGGGTGGCGCTGAGCACCTCGACCCGGTCGCCGTCGCGCAGGACGCTCGCCGACCAGCCGCCGCGCGGCACCACCTCGCCGTTCACCGCTACGGCGAGCCCGCGCTCCCGGTCGGTGACGGTGCGGACCACCTCGGCGACGGTGACGCCCTCGGGCAGCGTCCGGCCGGTGCCGTTGACGATCAGTTCCACGTGCGCTCCTTCCCGAAGCGGTCCGGGGTGAAGGGGGCGAGCGCGGGATCCGGCTCGCCGGTGACGATCAGCTCGGTGACCAGGTCGGCGGTGACCGGGGTGAGCACGATGCCGTGCCGGTGATGTCCGGTCGCGGCGAGCACACCCGGCTGCCCGGGCAGCGGCCCGATGATCGGCGCGTTGTCCG
>NZ_JAGPXV010000871.1:0-1908 GCF_018070405.1 Micromonospora sp. D75 | reverse complement strand
GCCCGACCCCGAACGCCGTCGCCGGCACCACCGGCCAGGGCGCGCCGGCCGCCTCGGCCAGCACCGGCAGCGCCACCGCGCCGAACGGCGCCCCGGCGACCCACCACGCGACGCGGCGACCCGTCGCGGCGTACGCCCCGGCGGCGACGCCCAGGAGCAGCAGCACCAGCCCGGCGCGGGCGGTCCCGGCGGAAGCCGCCGCGGCGGCGGGCACCCCGGACCCGGGCCGCACCGGCAGGCCCGCGAGCACCAGCAGCACGGTCCGCGCCGTGGCCAGCAACGCCACCACGGCCAGCGCGGCGCCCACCGCGCGCGGGGCGGCCACCGGCCGGGAGCCACCCCCGGCGGCGAGCGCCAGCAGGACCCCCGCCGCCGCGTAGAGCGCCACCGGTTCCCCGCCCGGCGCGACGAGCGGCACCAGGCCGGTCCCGGCGAGCGCCACGGCGAGCCCGGTCGAGGCGTACCCGCTCAGGTCGGTCCACAGGCGACGGACGGCGAGGGCGACGACCACCGGCACCACGACGGCGGCGGCAGCACCCCGCAGTTGCCACCACGGCGGCGCGCCGAGGCCGAACAGCGCGACGGCCACCGCCGCCGGTACGGCGACCAGCGCCACCGCGAGCGCGACGCCGCCGACGACCGGCTGCGCGCCCAGCCCGCGCCGGCCCAGCCCGGCCACCGTCACGCCGAGCAGCGCCGTCACGGCGAGCACCGCCACCGCCCCGCCGGGCGCGGCGACGCCGACCAGCAGCGCGTGCCCGAGCAGCACCGCGGCGGCCGACGCGGCGACCGGGACCGCCACCCGGCCCGGGCGCGGCCGGGCCACCGCCGCCAGCAGCAGCGCGGCGGCCGCCACGAGGTCCACCACCAGCACCAGCGGCCACGGCACGGCCGTCACGGCCGGCGCGGCGAGCGCGACCAGCCCGGCGGCGATCACACCGACCAGCGGCCGGCCCGCCCGGGGCGTCAGCAGCGCGACCGCGCCGGCGGTCAGCAGCAGGGCCGCCGGGAGCTGCCAGCCCCAGGACGGGACCGGCACGTCCCGCCCGCCCTGCCAGGCCGGGAACGAGGCGCTCGCGGTCGCCGCGCCGACCACGCCGGTGAGCACGACCGTGACCTGGCCCTGCGCGGCGGCCACCGCGAGCACGCCCACGAGCGGACCGGTCCGCACCGGCGAGCGCCGCCACCACGAGGCCGGCGGCGATCAGCAGCAGCCCGGAACGCAGCTCGGCGACCGGCCGGATAAACGCGCCCGCGAGCACCGGCGCCAGCAGTCCGGTGGTGGTCGCGCGCCAGAACCGGCCGCCGGCCGCGACCGCGCCCGCGACCGCTGCCAGCACCACCAGCAGCAGCGGGCCACCGGCCAGCAGCGGCGTGCCCGCCGCGTGGCCGACCGCCAGCGGCACCAGCGCGCAGCCGGCCGCCAGGACCAGCGCCACGCCGTGCCCGGTCCAGCCCAGCACCAGCCCGGCCGGTCACCCCGAACGTGGCCCAGGCGACAGCGGTGAACACCACGGCGGCGGTGCCGAGCAGCAGTCCACCCAGGACGAACAGCAGCCCCTGCACCGCCCGGGTGGAGGTTTCCGCGCCGCCGGGGCGTACCGGGGCGGGGGCCTGCGGGATTTGACGCGGCGGCGGCGCCGGGAGCGGCGCGGGACCGGCGGCGCCCGGCACGGGGATCTCCTGACGGATCCGGGCGGCCAGCGCCGACCGCCGCTGCCGGGCCGTGGACAGGCGGCCGGACAGATCGTGGTACGCGAGCCGGGCCGCCTCGACGCGCGGCGCCAGCTCGGTGATCTCCCGGTCCAGCCGGATCACCTCGGCGGCGGGCGGGTAGGGCGGACGGCCGCAGCCGCGGCATCCGGCGACGAGGTCGGCCGGGGCGCCGCAACCGGGGCAGGGGTAGCC
>NZ_JAGPXV010000870.1:0-1909 GCF_018070405.1 Micromonospora sp. D75 | reverse complement strand
CGGCCGGACGGCGTACGGCACTGCCGGGTGTCCCTCGAGGTCTGCAGCGCGCGGCGCATCTGCTCGCGCGCCTCGTCGGTGGTGGTCTCGGTCTGCGGCTTGCGCTTGCTGGGCATCTGAGGTCCTTCCAGGGTGCGGTCCGCCGGACACGGCGGCCCTACGGGCGCCCGGCTGCGGTCCGGGATCACCGGAGCGGCTCGCCTGGCAGCGTGAGCCCGGGTCGGTCTGACCCTGGAGGGAGGCGAGGCCGGGTGCGGCAGCACCGCCCGTGACCAGCGCCGCGAAGCGCCGGCCCTCACCCAAATTAACGTTCACTTTCCAGATGCTGCCCACAGTTCCCGAAATGCGGAAAGATCAACCTCGTCGTCCGGCTCGGCCGGCCGTGTCAGCGGGCCAGGAAGTGCCAGCCCAGCCACCACCAGAAACCGAACAGGCCGATCCGCCCGACCGGCACCGGGCCCACCTCGTACCGCATCACGAAGGCGCAGACGTCGGCCAGCGACGGGACCCGCGAGCCCTCCCGGCGCGCCACCCATTCGACGACCGCGAACAGCACGAGCGAGACCAGAAACCCGCCGATCGCCAGTGCCCGCATCATCGGCGCACCAGTCCCCAGAACGTGGACAGCCACGCGAACCAGGCCGCCGAACGGATCACGCTGTCCTCCAGCAGCGGATCGGCCAGCCGGGAGAGGGTGGGGAAGTCGTCACCCGCCGCCGCCATGAACGTCGCCCCCTCGAAGACCCCGAAGACGGTCACCGGCACCAGCCACCAGAGCGCGACCGACGGCAGCCGGCGGGGCGCCGGGCGCCGGGGCACCCGGTTGCTCAGGCCGACCCAGATCAACCCTCCGCCGGTGGTGAGGATGTAGAGGTTGGCCGCGGTCGAGAAGGACGGAAGTTGACCGCCGACCAGGGACAAGCAGATCAGCACCGGCACGGAGACGACCGGCCGGTCCCAGGCCCGGGGCGCCTCGACGGTGAGCTCACGGGGATGATCCATCACCCGATTGTCCCCAGCGTCACGCACGGCGGAAAGGCTGGCACGCCTCGTAATCCCTGGAAAAGCCGCCGATCAGCTCACACTTCCGATCATCGCCGCGCCTCGGCCCGGCAGAAATATCGGCACAATTCCGCTTTTAGGGGGCTACCAGCGTTGCGGTAGCGAGTTCGGCCCGGATCCGTCCGACCAGCTCGTCGAGCGCGCCCCGCCCGGTGAAGCCGGCCGCGAACCGGTGCCCGCCACCGCCCAGCGCCACCGCCACCGCGCTCACGTCCACCGCGCCCTTGCTGCGCAGCGACACCGCCCACTCGGCCTCGCCCGCCTGCTTGATCACGCAGCTCACGTCCGCCTCCTCGGTGCACCGCACCGAGTCGATGAGCGCCTCCAGCACGTACGCCGGCTGGTCGTGCCGGACCAGGTCCTCGCGGGTCGCGTACGTCCAGACGAGCCCGTGCCCGGCGGCGGCCGCCGGTTCCAGCGTGGCCCGGCCGAGCACCTCGCCGAACAGGCGGACGGCGCCGAACGGGCGGGTGTCGAACACCCGCCGGGAGATGTCGCCGGGCCGGATGCCGGTGGCCAGCAGACGCGCCGCCATCCGGTGCACGGCAGGCGTGGTCGCCTCGAAGCGGAACGAGCCGGTGTCGGTGGTCAGCGCGACGTAGAGCCCGGTCGCCACCTCCGCGTCGAGCGTCGCCCCGAGCCGGTCCAGCAACTCCAGCGCGACCACCGAGGTGGCGGCGGCGTGCGGGTCGACCAGGTTGATCCGGCCGAAGCCGGTGTTCGAGGCGTGGTGGTCGAGCACCAGCGAGGTGCCCGCCGTGTCCAGCCGGCCCACCAGGTCACCCAGCCGCGACTCGCTCGCCGCGTCGAAGCAGATCACCAGATCCGGATCGGGGTCCGTGTCGTC
>NZ_JAGPXV010000087.1:0-13692 GCF_018070405.1 Micromonospora sp. D75 | reverse complement strand
GGCGTACGACAACCGCGCAGACGAACGACGCGGGTGAGGCGGTCGCATGAGTCGCTCTTCCACGCCGGGTTCCCCGGCCGGGCGTCCGGCCGGGCCGAATGGTAACCGTCAGCGATCGTTCGACTACCCACCGGACGAGGATCTGGACGAGGTCGTCCTGGACGGCGCGCTCGTCACCAGCCCGGGACACAGCCGGGTCGGTGTCTTCCAACCGCCGCGACCGATCACGCCCCGCGAGCCGGTACGCCCCGACGGCGACATCGACTCGCCCTTCCTCGACCTCTTCGGCGGCGCGCAGCCCCGGGTCCGGCGACCCGCCCCCACCCCGCCCCCGCCGGTCGAGCCGGTGGTGGCGCCGCCCCGCCGCGGCGTCGGCCGTGAGCCCCTGCCGATCCCGCACCAGCACGCCGCGCCGGTCGAGCCCGCGCCGCGGGCCGAGCCGGAACCCCCGGCCCGCGAGCAGACCCCTGGGGTACGCGCGGTCGGACGCCCCCGGCCCGAGCCCGCACGCGCCGCACCGCTGCCGGTCGAGCCGGCCCTGCCCGACCCGCCGGCCGCGCTCGCCTCGCCCCCGCCGTCCCGGAGCCGGGTGCCGCAGCAGGCCGGTGACCGGCTGCCCGCGCTCCGGCCCCCGGCCGAGGCGGAGCCGGCACTCCCACCGCCCCCGCAGATCGCCGCGCCCGGACCCGCGCCCGCCGAGTACCGGGAACCGGATCTCGCTCCGGCGGAACCGCTCGCGACCGGCGCCGCGCCGTCGCGGGAGGTCGGCCGTCCGGCGCACCGCGAGGTCGCGCCGCCCCGGCAGCGCACGCCGGAACGCCGCAACCGGCCGACCAAGCCGGTCCGGGTCCGCGCCCCGAAGATCAAGTTCGGTGACCGGGACCCGTCGGTCGAGCTGGCCATCACCGAGATCGCCGGCCACCTCACCTTCACCCCCAACACCGTCACCGCCTGGTACTGGCTGCCCGAGGTGCGGTGGGCGTTCCGGCCCGACGCCGAACGCGAGGCACTGCTCTCGGCGATCTCCGAGCAGTACGCCGGACTCGCCGGGTTCCGGCTGCACCTGCGCCGCACCACCCGGCCCTTCCCGGCCGACGAGTGGGCCCGCACCATCGACGCGCACACCGCCGCCCCGCTGCCCGACGTACCGGGCACCACCGGCTGGGCCGACCACCTGGTCGCCGCCCAGCGGCACCTGATGGCGGTCAACCACGCCGAGGGCCAGACCTACCTCGGCGTCACGTTCGCCCGCCGGTCGCTCGGCGACTCGCTCACCGAACGACTGCTCCGCACGTTCGGCCGGGGCACCGCCGACGGCGAGCGGCGCCGGCTGAGCCGTACCGTCGAGCAGTTCGACGAGGTCCTCGGCGCGTTCGGCATGCGCGGGCGGCGGGTCACCGCGCCCGAACTGGAATGGCTGCTCTACCGGTCGGTGGCGCTGTGCATGGCGCCGCCCGGCGTCCTGTCCCCGATCACCAACGGCCGGTGGGAACGCGGCGACCTGCTGGCCCTCACCGAGCAGGTGGAGCGCTACCGCACCCCGTACGGCTCGACGGTGAAGCTGGTCAACCGGATGACCGGCGAGGAACGCCACGTCGCGGTGCTCGCGGTCGGCCGGATGGAGCCGCTGGAGATCCCCGAGCGGCACGAGCCCTGGCTGCACTTCCACGAGCGGCTGCCCTGGCCGATGGAGCTGTCCACCCGGGTCGACATCCTCGGCCCCAACGACTCGTTCCGGAACCTCGAACACCGGCTGCGGATGATCCGCTCCCAGCAGCTCGACTACGCCGAGCACGGCATCGACGCGCCGCCCGAGCTGGAACGCCTGGCCAAGCGCGCGCTGGTGATCGGCGACGAGATGACCACCGGCCTGCCCGTCGACTCGGCCCGGGCACACGGCTGGCACCGCATCGCCGTCGGCGGCCGGACCCGGGAGGAGTGCCTGGAGCGGGCCCGGCGGCTCATCCAGCTCTACTCCCGTGAGCTGCGGATCTCGCTCCAGCACCCGAAGAACCAGGACTGGCTGGCCCGCGAGTTCATCCCCGGCGAGCCGATCGCCAACACCGGCTACGTCCGGCGGATGCCGGTCAACCTGCTCGCCGCCGCGCTGCCGCAGGCAGCGTCCACAGTCGGCGACCGGCGCGGCGACCTGATCGGGCGTACCGCCGGCACCTGCCGCCGTCCGGTCTTCCTCGACCTGCACTTCCCGATGGAGGTACGCGAACGCTCCGGCCTCGCCGTCTTCGTCGCCGAACCCGGTGGTGGCAAGTCGACGCTGCTCGGCGCGCTCGGCTACCTGGCAGCGCGCCGTGGCGCGCAGGTGACGCTGCTCGACCCGTCCGGCCCGCTGGCCCGGCTCTGCGCCATGCCCGAACTCGCCCCGTACTCCCGGGTTCTCAACCTGACCGGCTCGGAGCAGGGCACGCTGGCGCCGTACGCGCTGATCCCGACGCCGCTGCGCACCGAGTTCGGCGCCGGGGCGGCCGGTGACCGCGAGTTCGAGATCGCCGTGTCGAACGCCCGCGCCGAGCGCCGGATGCTCGTGCAGGACATCTGCATGATGCTGGTGCCGCCGCAGGTGGCCCGGGAGGCATCCACCGCCACGCTGTTCCGGCACGCCGTACGCCAGGTGCCCGCCGAGGAGACCTCCACGCTCGACGACGTGGTGACCTGCCTGCAAGGGCTCGACGACGACGCCGGCCGCGAGCTGGCCCACCTGCTGCTCGACACCGCCGAGATGCCGCTGGCCATGCTCTTCTTCGGCCGGCCACCGGAAGGGCTGCTCGGCGCCGACGCCGCGCTCACCGTCATCACCATGGCCGGCCTGCGGCTCCCCGACCTCAAGATCGAACGGGAGTACTGGTCGGCCGAGGAGGCGCTCGCGCTGCCGATGCTGCACACCGCGCACCGGCTGGCCGTACGCCGCTGCTACGGCGGCTCGATGTCCTCCCGGAAACTGGTCGGCCTCGACGAGGCCCACTTCATGGAGGGCTGGCGCTCCGGCCGGTCGTTCCTGGTCCGGCTCGCCCGCGACTCCCGCAAGTGGAACCTCGCCGCGCTCGTCGCCTCGCAGAACCCGAAGGACATCCTCGGCCTCGACGTGCAGAACCTCGTCTCCACCGTCTTCGTCGGCCGGATCGCCGAGGACAGCGAGATCGCCTCCGAGGCGCTGCGCCTGCTGCGGGTGCCCGTCGACGACGGTTACGAGGCCACACTCGCCTCGCTCTCCCAGGCCGACAGCGGATCGGCCAACCGGCTCGGCTTCCGCGAGTTCGTCATGCGCGACGTCGACGGGCGCGTGCAGAAGGTCCGGGTCGACGTGTCGTACGTCGACGGGCTGCTGGAGCACCTGGACACCACCCCCGCCGCGGTCGCCCAGGCCGCCGGGATACTGCCGACCGTCCTGGCTGACCTGGAGGCGTGACATGGCGAGGGCACGGATCGCGGCGCTCCTCCTCGCGCTCGGCGTACTCGCCGGGGCCACGATCTCCTGGCCGGTGATCGGTGCGGCCACACCCGCGTACGCCGCCGCGCCGGTCACCCAGGCGCGGGCCGAGTTGTGCAGCACCAAGGAGTGGCAGGCCGACTTCCGCGCCTGCGTGGGCCGCCTCAAGGCGGTCAGCGAGGACCAGGTCGAGTGCCGCAACGCGCCGGTGCCCGCCGCGCCGGACTCGGGCCTGGCCGGCTGGTTCGCGTCCCGGCCCGACTCGGCGAAGGAGCCCGGCCCGAAGGGCCTCTACAGCGACTACGGGTACGCCGGCTACAGCTACAACACGTACGACGTCGACGGGGGCTGCGCCTCCTCGGTTCTGCATCCGGACTACCGCTTCACCACGATGGTCGCCAACGGCGAGTTCATGTTCGCCAACGCGGTGATCGGCGCGTCCAACGCGCTGCGGGAGCGCGCCTGGGATCCGCGCACCATGTGGAGCTGGGCCGACCCGCTGGTGGAGCAGGCCACGAAGGCCGTCTACCAGAAGGTGTTCAGCGTCTTCGGCATCATCACGGTCTGCGTGGTCGGCCTCTACCTGCTCTGGCGGTCCCGCCAGTCGGACATGAGCAACGCGATGACCACTGCGGGCTGGGCGCTGCTGGTGATGGTGGCGGTGACCGCGCTGGCCGCCTGGCCGGTCAAGTCCGCGAACATCGCCGACAGCACGCTGATCACCACACTGGGCGTGGTGCACGACGCGGTCGGCCCGTCCGCCAAGACCGTTCCGCCGGACAAGTGCGCGCTGCCGAACCCGAGCGCCTGCGTCGACAAGCGTCCACCCGCCGTGCGCGCCAGCGACACGGCGACCGAGACGATGCTCTACCGGAACTGGCTGCGCGGTGTGCTCGGCTCGGCGGACAGCGAGACCGCCAAGAAGTACGGCCAGGCGCTATACGACGCGAAGGCGCTGACCTGGGATGAGGCGGAGTCAATCCGCTCCAACCCGGCCACCCGCGACGTTGTCATCAAGGCCAAGCAGCAGCAGTGGGCGAAGGTCGCCGAGCAGATCAAGACCGAGGACCCGGAGGCGTACGAGTACCTCAAGGGCACCAAGGACATGGACCGGATCGGTGCCGGGTTCATCGCGGTGCTGGCCTCGGTGCTGTTCGCCATGTTCGACCTCACCGCGTCGCTGCTGGTGCTGCTCGGCTTCCTGATCTTCCGCTGGGCGGTGATCGCCGCGCCGATCCTCGGCACGGTCGGCCTGATGCGCCCGGCCAGCGCCGGCCTCCGGCGGCTGGCGAACGCGGTGGTCGCCGCCGTCTTCAACATCGCTATCTTCGGCACCGGCGCGGCCATCTACCTCTTCGCCGTCGACCTGATCATGAACACCGCCACGCTGCCCGGCTGGCTCCAGGTGGTCCTGGTCTGGCTCTGCGGCGTGGTCGGCTGGCTGCTCCTGCGGCCGTACCGCCGCATCACCCAGCTCGGCGGCAAGGACAGCAGCGAGGCGGTCAGCTCGGCCGGCTCCTGGCACCGCCGGTTCTTCCGGGACATGCGGATCGCCGCCCGGCTGGACGTGGCCGAGCCCGGCGGCACCAACGAGCCGACCATCGGCAGACGCCGTACCGTCACCGCCGATCAGCGCAGCCTCCGGCCGGAGGCCCGCCACGAGGATCCGGCGCACAGCGCCACACCGGCCGAACGGGAGCGACCGGACGGACGGGAACGGCCGGAGGGGGCGCCCGCGAGCGGACGGCCGGGCGGGAGTCCGGCCGGTGCGCCCCGACCCCGGCGCGCGCCGTCGACCTGGACCGAGCCGGACGTGCCGGAGGAGGTCCCCTCCTACGCCGTCTACCGGCCGGACTCGGCGGGCCGCGGCACCGCCCCGGCCCGGCCGGCGCCGCGCATCCGCTCCGAGGCCCGGTGAGTCCGGTGCGGCGCGCGCTGGAGTTCCTCTTCACCCGGGTCCTCCGGTCGAGGCTCGGCATCGCCCTGGTGATCGCCGTGCTGGTCTTCGGTGTGATCGGCGCGGCCCGCCTGGTCGGCGGGCCCGGCGATTCGGGGCTCGGCCTGACCAGCCGGCCCAGCCAGCCGATCAGCACCGCGGACCCGGAGGCCGGTGACGACGGCGTGCTGGCCAGCCCGCCGACCGCTGTCGCCCCGAAGACCCGGCCGGGCGAGGCCACGCCGGAGCAGGTCGCCGGGCGGTTCACCACCGCGTGGCTGAGCGGCCCGGGCAGCACCGGCGACGCCTGGCAGGCCCGGCTCCGACCGCTCGCCACCCCCGCGCTGGCGGAGAAGATGACAGACGCCGACCCGGAGACAGTGCCGGCGCGGAAGACGACAGGCGCACCTACTCTCCGGCCCCGGACCGAGTCGTTCGTGGAGGCGCTCGTTCCGCTGGACAACGGCACGCTCCGGCTCGAACTCGTCGCGCCGGACGGCCCCTGGCTGGTGGACGCCGTCGACTGGGAGCGGTCGTGACCGCCGGCCCGGCCGTCGCCGGACAGGTCCGCCGGAAGTTGCGGGTCGGCGTGCTCGCCACCGCTGTCACGGCGGCACTCGCCCTGCTCTGCTGCGTTGGCGGCGCCGGAGCCTTCTTCCTCACCGAACTGGGCGGCGACGGGGACGACCCGAAGCTCGCCGCCCTGAGCTGCGACCCGACCTACCAGGTGAACCTGACCGGGGACATGCCGCGCTTCGCCGAGTACGGCGAGCGTCAGCTGCGCAACGCCGCGGTCATCATCAAGGTCGGCCAGGACATGAAGCTCCCCGCGCGCGGCTGGGTGATCGCGCTGGCCACCGCGATGCAGGAATCAGCGCTGCGCAACCTCGCCAACAGCACGGTGCCGGCATCGCTGGCGCTGCCGCACGAAGGGGTCGGCGCCGACCACGACTCGCTCGGCCTGTTCCAGCAGCGGCCCGGATGGGGCAGCGTCGAGCAGCGGATGACGCCCTCGTACGCGGCCCGCAAGTTCTACCAGAAGATGGAGAAGGTGCCGAACTGGCAGCAGCGCCCGCTCACCGTCGTGGCCCAGCAGGTCCAGGTGAGCGCCTACCCCGACGCGTACGCCAAACACGAGGAACTGGCCGGACGCATCGTCGACGCGCTGGCCGGCGGCGCCGCCCGGACCGTGGAGATCGCCGGCAAGGCCGTGTGCGACGCGGCGGCCGGAGACCGGATCGCCGCCTCCGGCTGGACCGCGCCGCTGCCCGGCGGCGTGGTCTCCGGCTTCCGGACCACCGCCCGTCCCAGCCACCACGGCGTGGACCTGGCTGCCTCGAAGGGCACGCCGATCCACGCCGCCTCGGCGGGCCGGGTGCTGGTGGCCCGTTGCGATCCCGACAGCGCCGGGCGGAAGGACTGCGACCGGGACGGCTGGCCGAACAAGGGCGGATGCGGATGGTTCGTGGACATCCTGCACGCCGGCGGATTCATCACCCGCTACTGCCACATGGTCGAGCGACCCCGCGTGGTGCCGGGTCAGTCGGTCGCGGCGGGCGAGGTCATCGGGCTCTCCGGCAGCAGCGGCAACTCGTCCGGCCCGCACCTGCACTTCGAGGTGCACCGCAATGGCGACCGGTCCAGCAACGGCGCGGAGAACCCGGTGCCCTTCATGCGCAAGCGGGGCGCGCCCCTCGGCGAGACCGGGTGAGGCCGGGCGGATGAGCAACCCCCTGCCCGACCCGTTCGCCGACCGGCCGGACTGGGCACCACTGCCGCCCCGGCCGGTCGAGACGGTGCCCGCCACGAGCGGAACCGAGCTGCGCGGCCGGCGGGTACTCGTCGGCCTTCCCGGCCTCGGCTGGCGCGGGGACCTGCGGGCTGACGAGCGCGTCGTGCAGGGCAGCCGCACCTACGTACCTGTGATCCCGGAACACGAGTGGTACCGGGCCGAATCCGAGCAGGTGGAGGTGTTCGCCCCGCTGGTGCCCGTGGAACGGGTCTGGGTGGAGACGATCGGCGAGCGACCCCCGCCGACCTCACCAGCCCCCTCGGGAATCCGGCTGGTCTCGCTGGACGCCCCGAACCGCCGGCCGCCCACCCCGGTGTTCGAGGCCGACGCGGTGACCGGCCGGCGCGTGGTGCACGTGGACAACGGCGTGGAACGGCGTGACCTGCGCGCCGTCACCGAGACCTACTCCGGGGCGGACGGCGACATCTGCGTGCGGGTCACGCCGGAACTGGAGTGGTACCGGTGGGCCTGGCGCGGTCAGGCACCGACCACGTTGGAGGTGCCGGTGCACCTGCTATGGCTGGAGTAGCCGGAAGTCAGTCGGCACGCTGCGCAGAGCAGACGCCCCAGCCATCGTCGCGCCGCGTCTCGAACCGCCACTTCTGCCGCTCACTCTGCGAAATGCCCTCGACTGAGGCGGAGATGATCAGCTCGACCTCGACCATGGCGACCTCGCCGGACTCCTGGATAGCCAGCGGGCCCCAGCTCACCGAGATCGTCGTGTTGAAGCGCTGTTCCCGGGATACGAGGTCGTCGCGAAGCGCTCGTAGTCCATCCAGCCCGGTCTGCCTTGCGCAGGTGAACTCTTGTGCCTTTGTGTCGTTCCGGTCATCCAGAAATGCCTGAATATAGTTGGCCACGACCACGTCGGGGGCGCTTCGGTCCGGCGCTGTCGCGCGGTCGTACAGCACGAATCCGGCCACCGCTCCACCCGTGCACAGCAGCGCCAGCACCCCCGCGACGACGCCGACGACCGTCCGCAGCGACCGCTTGGGGCGTACCGGCGCGGGAGCGGGCGCGGGAGGCGCCAACTGCTCCGGCGGGGTCCGCTGCGCCGGTACTCGGGACACCTGGGAACCGGCGGGGGGCTGCACTGATTCCACCTCCTGAGGCTATCGGCTGCGCGTCGCGTACCCAATGCCTGGAACCGGCGGATCGTGGCGAACCGCCGGGCGGAGGCCGCCCGGCGGCGGGGTGAGGCTGCTCACCGCCGACCAGCTCACCGCGCCGACCGACATCCCGGTGGACGGCCCCCGGCTGGGTTACCGTCACACCTCGGGGAGGACATGTCGGCCTCGGGAAGAGAGGTGGACGCGGTGGCGACTCCGAAGGCGCGCGCCGGCCGGGCCGCCGCGCTGCACCGCCGGGCCGAGGCCGCCGCGACGGCGGCGGCGGGCATCCTCGACGAGATCCGGCCCGCGCCGGCCGACCATCACCGGCAGTACGAGCTGGCCGAGCGTCTGCGGGCGGCTGCTGAACTGGCCGCGCCGGGCTGGGCCGGCGGTCCGCTGGAGACGCTGACCGCGGCGACGCCACCCGGTGACGGCCCGCCGCCGCTGGTCCGGATGGGCACCGCCGCGCCGCTCGACGACGCCCGGTTCCCCGCGCTCGCGCCCCTGTTCGGCAGTGGTCACGTGAGCCTCGACGCCGACGCCTCGGACCCTCGGGTGGCGGGGCTGCTCCGCGCGCTGCTGCTGCGCGTGTTCGCGGCGACGCCGGCGGGAGCGCTGCTGGCTCGCGCGGTGGACGGCGGTTCCGGTGACACCTTCGCCGGGTACGCGCCGCTCGCCGACGCCGGCCTGCTGCCCCCGCCCGCCACCGACCTCGCGGGGATGCGCGCGGTGCTGGCCGAGGCGGAGCAGTGGGTGGCCGCCGGCACGGCCCGGCAGCGGGCGCACGACCGGACGCTGCTGCTCGTGGTGGCCGCGCTGCCGGAGGGTACTACCACTGCCGACCTGGACCGGCTCGCCGGCCTGGCCGAGGGCGGGCCCCGGGCCGGGCTGCATCTGGTGGTCGCCGGCTGGCCGGACGGCGGTCCGCTGCCGCGCGCCACGGCGATCACGGTCCGCACCGCGTACGCGCTCGTCGGCGACCCGCCCGGCGCCGGGTTCAGCAGTCCCGGCGCGGAGCCGCCGGGCGGGCTGAACTCGCCGGTGTTCCTGGACGACGACCCGCCCGCCGAGCTGGTCGCCGCTGTGTGCGCGCGGCTGGTCCGGCAGATCGAGGACGGCTCCCGCCTCTCGCTGGGTGACCTGCTCCCGGCGGACGGTTTCTGGACGGACGGCTCGGCGGACGGGTTGAGCACCACTGTGGGTGACGCCGCCGGGCGCCCGGTCAGCCTCGGCTTCACCGAGCTGACCCCGCACTGGCTGGTCAGTGGCCGGGGCCAGGCGGGCCGGTCGGCGTTCCTGACCGACGCGCTGTTCGGGCTCGCCGCCCGGTACGGTCCGGACGAGCTGGCGCTCTACCTGGCCGATCTGGCCGACGGCGAGTCCTTCGTGGAGTTCCTGCAGACCGAGCGGGACCGTTCCTGGGTGCCGCAGGTGCGCGCCGCCGGGATGGCGGCCGACCGGGAGTACGTGGCCGACCTGTTCGGCGAGCTGGAGGCGGAGTTACGCCGCCGCGAGGAGGCGTCCCGGCGGGCCGGCGGGCAGCGCTACGCCGAGCTGCGGCAGCACCAGCCGTTGCCCCGGATCGTCTGCGTGATCGACAACTTCCCGCTGGTGCTGCGCGAGCGGGACCGGCTCGCCGCCGACCTGCTGGCCCGGCTGGACGCGCTGGCCCGCGCCGGCCGGTCGTACGGCATCCACCTGGTCCTCGCGGGCGAGGGTGACCTGGGCATCGGCGGCCCGCGGGATCCGCTGCTCGGCCAGTTCCCGGTGCGGGTGGCACTGCCCGGCGGCTCGGCTGTGCTGGAGCCGGCGAACGACTCGGCGGCCGGGCTGCCGGTGGGCAGCGCGGTGGTGAACACGGCGGGCGGTCTGGGCGGTCCGCGCGGCGCGACCCGGGGGCATGAGCGGATGATCCGTTTCCCGGACCCGTACGAGGATCCGGAGGTCCTGGCCGGCCTGCGGCGACGCCTCTGGGAGGCGCGGGGCGAGTCGGCGACGCCGCCGGTGGTGTTCGCCGGGTACGCCCGCCCGCTGCTCGCCAACGACCCGCGGCACCGGGCCGCGCTGGCCGGCCGGGCCCACGCTCCCGCCGCCCTGCTGGGCCGGGCGGTGGACGTGCGGCGCTCCACAGTGACGGTGCCGCTCGGGCCGGGCGCCGGGCGCAACCTGGCCGTCCTGGGCCGGGACGAGGAGGCCGAGCGGCTGCTGGTGACGGCGGTCCGCAGCGCGGCGGCGGCGCATCCGGGCGCGGCCCGGTTCGTGCTGGCGCCGCTGGCGAACGGGTCGGCCGAGCCGGCCGGGGTGCTGGCCGCCGAACTGGCCGGGCGGCATCGGGTGGAGACCGTCGACGCGGCCGGGCTGCGGACCGCGATGGCGTCGGACGAGCCCGGCTACCTGGTGGTGTTCGGGGTGGACGTGCCGGACGCCACCGAGTTGCCGCCGGAGTTGCTGCGGTCGCTGCTGCTGGAGGGCCCGCCGGCCGGGCGGCACCTGCTCGGCTGGTGGCGGACGCCGGCGCCGCTGGCCGGGCTGCTCGGCCCGGAGGGTGAGTTGGACAAGCTCACCGCCGTGGCGGTCACCGACGTGCCGGGCGGGCGGCTGGAGCAGCTCTTCGACCGTCCGGTCTGGTGGCGGCCCCGGCCGGGCCGCGCGATGCTCTGGGACGGCCCGGACGAGCAGGGCACCGTTTTCGTGCCGTTCGGCGCCGGGGAGGGTTCGGCATGAGCGAGACCGGCACGACCGTGCCCGGGCCCCGCAACGGCGGACCGACAACAGTGGCGGAACCCGCCGAGTCGGCCTGGACGGAGTACGTCGCGGCCGCACGGGCGCTCGACGGCGTACGCCGGGCGGCGGCCACCGCCGCCGGGGAGCAGGCGCGGTCGGTGGCGGCGGCCCGCGAGGAGCTGACAGCGGTACGCGAACGGCTGGCGCCGCAGCAGTCCCGGCTGCGTGAGCTGGGCGTACCGGCGTTGTCGCTGGTACCGACGCCGCCGGAGGTGACCGAGGCGGCCCGGTCGATGGCGGGTGGGCCGTCGGCGGTGCTGGCGGCGTTGCGCGCCGCCGGGGACTGGGCGGACGCGGCGGACGACACGCTAGCCGCGCGGGGCCTGCCCCGGCTGGCGCGGTGGCCGTCCCGGCCGCGCAACCTGCTGGTGTACGGGCCGCTGGCGCTCGTGGTGCCGCTGCTCCAGCTCGTGCTGTACGCGGTGGCCGGGCCGGGGGCGGTGACGGTGCTGGCGCTGCTGGTGGGGCTGCCGCTGCCGGCTGTCGCGTTCATGCTGGGGTGGCTCGCTGTGGGGCGGCTCTTCCGTCCGCGTCCGACCGACCGGGTGGACCGCACTCCCCGGTTCGGGGCTCTGGTCTGCCTGATCCCGGCGGTGCTCACCGCCGCCGGCCTGCTGCTGGCCATGCTGCCGAGCTGACGACGGCCGCGTCTCCCGGGCGGGAGTACGCGGCCGTCGGTGTCGGTCGAGGGTCAGCGGGCCATGATCAGCGCCATCGCCTCGGCCCGCGACTTCGCGTCGTTCTGCAGGCCGCCGCGCACCGCGGACGTGATCGTCTTCGCGCCGGACTTCTGGATGCCGCGCATCGCCATGCACATGTGCTCGCACTCCAGCACCACGATCACGCCGCGCGGGGCGAGGCTGGACATCAGCAGGTCGGCGATCTGCGAGGTGAGCCGCTCCTGCACCTGCGGCCGCCGGGCGAACACCTCGACCAGCCGGGCCAGCTTGGACAGGCCGGTGATGCGGCCGTCCGGGCCGGGGATGTAGCCGATGTGCGCGCTGCCCCGGAACGGCAGCAGGTGGTGTTCGCAGAGGCTCATCACGTCGATGTCCCGGACGAGCACCAGTTCCTCGTGGTTCGCCTCGAACGTGGTGCGCAGCACCTGCGCTGGGTCGACCCGCAGGCCGGCGAAGAGCTCGGCGTACGCGCGGGCGACCCGGGCCGGGGTCTGCTGGAGGCCGTCGCGGTCCGGGTCCTCGCCGACCGCGATGAGGATCTCGCGTACCGCCTTCTCGATCCGGGCGAGGTCGACGCTGTCCTCCACCGGGCCGCCTGTCAGCTTTCCGCTGATCAGGCGCGCGGCCACGTAGTCGAGCGCGTCGTCGCCGTCGGGCTCGGTCGCGGAGACGGCCGACTCCCTGTGCGGGGAGCCGGCCGTCGTCGGATCGCTGTTCAGTGCGTACCGTCCGAGTTGTTGCTGGAACCACCGATCGAGCTGGAACCACCGATCGAGGCGGCCGCGTCGGCGCGGGCCTGCGTCGCCAGCGCCTCCTTCTCGGCCGGGGTGAGCACCGGCGGCTCGGTGGAGGGCTGACGCTTGCCGAAGCCGTGGTACGGGGCCATCGGCGGGCGCTTGACCACCCGGGCGCAGATGCGGGCCATGTCGGCGGTGGAGAGGGTCTCCTTCTCCATCAGCTCCAGGACCATGTTGTCCAGGACGTCCCGGTATTCCACCAGGATCTCCCAGGCCTCGTCGTGCGCCAGCTCGATCAGCGCGCGCATCTCGCCGTCGATCTCGGCGGCCACCGCGTCGGAGTAGTCCCGCTCGTGGCCCATGTTGCGGCCGAGGAACGGCTCGTCGCCGCTGGTGCCGTACTTGATCGCACCGAGCTTGGAGCTCATGCCGTACTGCGTGATCATCGCGCGGGCCAGCTGAGTGGCCTTCTCGATGTCGTTGCCGGCGCCGGTGGTCGGCTCGTGGAAGACCAGCTCCTCCGCCGCCCGGCCACCGAGCGCGTACGCCAGGGTGTCGATCATCTCGGCCCGGGTCTGGGTGTACTTGTCCTCCGTCGGGAGCACGAGCGTGTGACCCAGCGAGCGACCCCGGGACAGGATGGTCACCTTGTGCACCGGCGCGGCGTGCGGCAGCGCCCAGGCGACCAGCGCGTGCCCACCCTCGTGGTACGCGGTGATCTTCTTCTCCTGGTCGCTCATCACCCGGGTCCGGCGCTGCGGGCCGGCGATCACCCGGTCGATCGACTCCTCCAGGGAGTCGTTGGTGATCGCCCGCTGCTCCTTACGGGCGGTGAGCAGCGCGGCCTCGTTGATCACGTTGGCCAGGTCGGCGCCGCTGAAGCCCGGGGTACGCCGGGCGACCGCGTCGAGGTCGACGTCGGGCGTGAACGGCTTGCCCTTGGCGTGCACCCGCAGGATGGCCTTGCGGCCCTCCATGTCGGGGGCGTCGACCGGGATCTGCCTGTCGAACCGGCCCGGGCGCAGCAGCGCCGGGTCGAGGATGTCCGGCCGGTTGGTGGCGGCGATCAGGATCACGCCGCCCTTGGTGTCGAAGCCGTCCATCTCGACCAAAAGCTGGTTGAGCGTCTGCTCCCGCTCGTCGTGGCCGCCGCCCATGCCGGCGCCACGGTGGCGGCCGACCGCGTCGATCTCGTCGACGAAGACG
>NZ_JAGPXV010000869.1:0-1909 GCF_018070405.1 Micromonospora sp. D75 | reverse complement strand
GCCACCAGCGTCGCCGGCTCGGCGGTGGCGACCGCGTCGAGGCGGAGCACGTACCGCATCATCGCCAGCCCGGCGAGCTGGGTGGCGACCAGGCCGCCGCGCAGCGCGCGCTGCGCCGGGTCGTCGTCGAGCTGGTCGAGCACCCGCCGCAGCACCTGCGTGACCAGGAACTCGCGCAGTAGGCGCGCGGTCCAGTCGTTGCTGACCGCCGAGCGCAGCAGCGCCACCGCGGCGGTGCCGGTGGGGGAGTCCCAGACCTCCAGGAACACCCGGACCATCCGCTCGCCGAGCGCGTCCGGGCCGCCGGCGAGCACCGCCGGCAGCAGCCGTCCCGGGTCGGCCGGGAACGCCGTCGCGGCCCGGAACAGCTCCTCCTTGCCGCCGAAGTAGTGGTGCACGAGCGCCGGGTCCACTCCCGCCGCCGCGGCGATGGCCCGGATGGACGCGGCGTCGAACCCCCGCTCGGCGAACGCCTCCCGCGCCGCGGCGAGGATCGCCTCGCGGGTGTCCGGAGTGCCGGGCCGCCGCCCGGTGCGCCGCGCGTTCACCCGCTGCGCCGGCGCAGCGTCGCGGCGGCCAGCACCAGCGCCGCCACCGCCGCCCCGGTCACGATCGCCACGTCCCGCCACATCGTCCCGGTCGGCTCGGCGTGCGCGCCGACCTCCTGCAGCGCCTCGACCGCGTACGACAGCGGCAGCGCGTCGCTGACCGCCTGGAGCCAGCCGGCCATCTGGTCGCGCGGCACGAACAGGCCGCACAGCAGCAGTTGCGGCGCCACCACAACCGGCATGAACTGGACCGCCTGGAACTCGGTGCGGGCGAACGCCGAGCAGAACAGCCCGAGCGCCACCGCCAGCACCGCGTTCACCCCGGCGATCAGCACGACCAGCCACGCGCTGCCCGCGGTCTCCAGGCCGAACACCTGGTACGCGACGACCGACGCGACAGTGGACTGGAGCACCCCGGCCAGGCCGAACGCGATGCCGTACCCGAACAGCAGGTCGAGCTTGCCCAGCGGCGTGGTGAGCAGGCGCTCCAGCGTGCCGGTGGTGCGCTCGCGGAGCATGGCGATGCTGGTCACGAGGAACATGATGATGAACGGGAAGAAGCCCAGCATGATCAGGGCCACCCGGTCGAACGTGCTGGGCGCGCCGGGCGGGGCGGGCTGGTCGACGTACATGAAGTAGACGAGCGTGAGCAGCACCGACGGCACCACCACGAGCAGCGCCACGGTCCGCCGGTCGTGCCGGAGCTGGCGCAGGATGCGCCCGGTGGTGGCGGCCAGGATCCGTCCGTTCATCGCGCCTCTCCCTCGGCGTCGCGGATCAGGCGCAGGAACGCCTCTTCCAGGTCGTCGGTCCCGGTGGCGGCGCGGACCGCGGCCGGGGTGTCGTCGGCGACCAGCCGGCCCTCGCGGATCAGCAGCAGCCGGTCGCAGCGGGCGGCCTCGTCCATCACGTGGCTGGACACCAGCAGCGTGGTGCCGGCGGCGGCCATGGCGTGGAACCGGGCCCACAGGTCGGCCCGCAGCACCGGGTCCTGGCCGACCGTCGGCTCGTCGAGGACGACCAGCTCCGGCTCGCCGACCAGCGCGCACGCGAGCGAGGCGCGGCTGCGCTGGCCGCCGGAGAGCGTGCCGACGAGCTGGTCGGCCGCCTTTCCCAGGCCGACGTCGGTGACCGCGCGGTCGGCCTCGGCGCGGCCCCGGCCCTGGAGCACCGCGAAGTAGCGGGCGTTCTCCCGCACCGTCAGGTCGGCGTAGACGCTCGGCGCCTGGGTCAGGTAGCCCACCCGGCGGCGCAGGTCGGCCGAGCCGGCCGGGCGGCCGAGCACGTCGACCGCGCCGGAGCCGACCGACTGCACGCCGACCACCGCGCGCATCAGCGTGGTCTGGCCGCAGCCGCTGGCC
>NZ_JAGPXV010000868.1:0-1909 GCF_018070405.1 Micromonospora sp. D75 | reverse complement strand
ATGATCACCGACGCGCACGCGCTCGGCCTGCGGGTGGCGCTCGTCGACGTGCTGGGCGCCGACCCGGCAGGTGACGTGGTGCGGGCGGCGCTGGCGCGTACCTCGGTGCGGACCACGCTCGCGGACGCGCCGGCCGGCACCCGCCGCTCGGTGAACCTGGTCGACCCGGCCGGGCGGCGGATGTCGCTGCACGACCCGCGCCCGTGGTCGGGGCCGGCGCCGTTCGCCGACGCGGAGCTGGCCGCGCTCGTGGCCGAGGCGACCCACGTCCACCTGTCGATCATGGATTGGGCCCGGGACTCGCTGCCGGTGCTGCGCGCCGCCACGTCGGTCTCCACCGACCTGCACGACTGGGACGGCGACAACGACTACCACCGTCCGTTCGCCCGGATCGCGGACCTGGTCTTCGTCAGCGACACCCGGCTCGGCGAGCGGGCCGCGAAGGAGGCGGCCGAGCTGGCGCCGCGCACGGTGCTGGTCACCGGCGGCGCGGCCGGCGCGACGCTGCACACCCCCGGCGCGCCGCCGGCGCACGTGCCAGCCGCCACCCCGCCGGGGCCGGTGGTGGACACCAACGGCGCCGGGGACGCGTTCGCGGCCGGGGTGATCGCCGCCCGGCTGCGCGGCGCGGACGTGCTCGACGCGGCCCGGTACGCCGCCCGGGTGGCCGCCGCGGCCTGTACGCACGACGGGATGGAGTATCCGGACGGGCTGCTGCCCCGGGCCTGAGGCGTCAGATCGCGCCGGTCTCGCCGTCGGTCAGCTCGCGCAGGATGTCCGCGTGCCCGGCATGCCGGGCGGTCTCCTCGATCAGGTGCACCAGCACCCAGCGCAGCGACACCTCGCCGAGTTGCGGGTGCGGCACCACGTGGTCGAGGTCGAACCGCGCGGCGACCCGCCGGGATTCGTCGCAGGCCGCCTCGTACGCGGCGGCGAGCGTCTCGACCGTGTCGCCGGGGCGCAGCGCGAAGCTGGCGTCGGCGTCGGCCTGGGAGGTGAGGTAGACGTCGCCCGGCTCCGGGGCGAACAGGCGGCGGAACCAGTTCCCCTCGACCACCGTCAGGTGCTTGAGCAGCCCGGCCAGGGTGGTCAGCGAGGGCACCAGACGCCGGCTGGCGTCGGCGTCGGTCAGGCCGCGAACCTTGCGCAGCACGGTGCTCCGGTGGAAGTCGAGGAACGCGTCGAGGATCGCCCGTTCGCCGCCCGTACGGGCGAGGACCGGACCGAGAGTCGGATCGATCGTCGGGTGCGCCATCCCCGGACCCTAGTACGCACGGTGCCCGGTTCGCTGCCCCGCGTGATCCCCTGCGCGGGCGGGCCGGCCGGGGCAGGATGGGCGCATGGCTTCCACGGTGCAGATCCCCCTGGTGGGCGGCGCGGCCGACGGCGAGACCGTCACCGTCGAGCTGGACAGCAACGGCCGTCCCCCGCTGACCCACCACCACCTCGGGTCCAACGGGCTCGCGGAGGCACAGATCTACGAGCTGGAGTCGGACGACCAGCCGGGCCGGGAGTGGGTCTACGCCTGGCGTGGCCCGGCGGTCTGACGACCCGGCTCACACCGCCGGGGTCAGGGACCGGGCCCGGATGCTGTCCAGCACGCTGCGGGTCACCTGCGAGGTGCCCCGCGCCTGCTCGCAGACCTCCGCCACCCGGCGCGCGGTCTCGTCGGCCCGCGCCGCCCGCTCGTCCCACAGCCGGTCCACCTCGGCCAGCAGCGGGCCCTCGACCTCCCGTTCCACGCCGCGCAGCGCCGGCACGCCGAGCCGCTGGGCCAGGTCGAAGACCTTTCCGGCGTACGGCAGCGGCAGGAACGGCGTGCCCATCATGGCCGCGAAGATCAGGAAGTGCAGGCGCATGCCGACCGCGAGGTCGAAGTGGCGCATCAACCCGAGGATCTGCGCCGGAC
>NZ_JAGPXV010000867.1:0-1913 GCF_018070405.1 Micromonospora sp. D75 | reverse complement strand
GCCTCGGGCCTGCGGACGATGTCGAAGACGTTCGGCTCGGGAAAGAACCGGGGGGCGCGGTTGCCGGCCCACGGGACCGCCATCACGCAGTCCCCGGCGCGCATGCCGACGCCGCCGAGGACCAGGTCCTCCCGGACCACCTGCACCCGGAACATGGCGCTCACCGACGTGTAGCGCAGGATCTCGTCGGTGGCCGCGGAGAGCTTCTCCGGCGCCGCGCGCAGCTTGGCCAGCTGCTCCGGGTGCCGGAACAGCGCGAGCAGGCCGGCGCTCGTCGAGTTGATCTCCAGCCCGCCGAGCAGCACCCCCATGGCCAGCTCGACCAGCTCGGCGTCGGCCAGCTCGTGCGTGCCGCGGACCCAGGCCGAGAGCAGGTCGTCGCCGGGCTCGGCCCGCTTGCGCGCGAGCTGACCGGCCAGGTAGTCCCGCAGCTGGGCCTGCGCGGTCGCGGCGTCGGCCGAGCCGTACGCGGTGACCGAGTTCAGCCCCTCGATCCAGGCGTAGAAGCGGGGACGGTCGGCGGCCGGCACGCCGAGCACGTCGCACACCACGAACACCGGCAGCGGCGCGACCAGCCCGGCCACCACGTCGGCCGGGCGCGGGCCGGCGAGCATCGCCTCGACCAGCTCGTCCACCAGCCGCTGCACCCGGGGACGGAACGTCTCGATGCGGCGGGCGGTGAACGCGCGCGCGGCCACCCGGCGCACCGCCGCGTGCGGCGGACCGTCCATGTTCAACTCGCGGGGACCGCCGCCGTCCGGCGTCGCGGTGGCGCCGAGCGGAAGCCGGGAGAAACGGGGGTCGGCCAGCACGGTGCAGCACTGCTCGTAGCCGAGCACCAGCCAGGCGGCCCGCCCGTCGGGCAGCCGCACCCGGCTGACCGGCTCGGTCACGACCATCTCCAGCAGCTCGGCCGGAAGATCGCCGGTGAATGGCTCGAACGGATAGGAACGCAACCCGGAATTGACGCTCAACGCACCACCGCCTGCCGATCGCGGTCCACCTCGGGCATCGGCTAAGACTCCCGCATCGGTTAGCCCGGCGTCAATATCCATTGCGGTCGTCCGCGACCTTCCGCGTACCGCTTCCATCACCTAGCATCGGTTGGCCAGGACTGCCGTTTCACGCGCGGATTGGTGGGATTTGACTGCGGCTCTGCGAATTCTGATGTCGACATGGGGCTGGCGGTCGCATTTCTACAGCCTGGTCCCGCTCGGCTGGGCGCTCCAGGCCGCCGGCCACGAGGTGCGGGTGGCCAGCCACCCCTCGATGGTCAGCGCGATCAGCTCGGCCGGGCTCGCCGCCGTGCCGCTGGGCGCCGACGTCGACTTCGCCGCCGCGTTCGCCGGCCGGATCGGCGCGGTGGCGCCGCTCGACGGGCCCGCCACGGCGGACGCCCTGGAGCCGGCTATCACCGCCGACGGCGGGGTGGTCCGCTTCGCCGACGCCGTGCTCGACGAGCTGGTCTCCTTCGGCCGGTCCTGGCGGCCGGACCTGATCCTCTGGGAGCCGTTCAACCTGGCCGCGCCGGTGGCCGCCGCCGCGCTCGGCGTACCCGGCGTGCTGAACCTGTGGGGGCCGGACTCCTCGACCACGCTGCGCCTGGACCCGGAGTCGGTGGTCGGGCCGCTCGCCGCCCGGTTCGGGCTCGCCGCCGCCGAGGTGGCGTTGGACGGAGTGCTCACGCTCGACCCGGTGCCGCCGCCGATGCAGGTGCCGATGCGCCGCCCCGGCCGCCCGGTGCGGTTCGTGCCGTACAACGGCCCGGCCGTGCTGCCGCCCTGGCTGCGCCGCCCGGCGGACCGGCCCCGGGTGTGCGTCACGGCGGGCACCATGATGGCCGGCGCGGGCCTGGACGACCGGCTCGACCTGGCCGGGGTGATCCACGCGGTGGCCGGGCCGGACGTGGAGGT
>NZ_JAGPXV010000866.1:0-1915 GCF_018070405.1 Micromonospora sp. D75 | reverse complement strand
GTTACGTGCCGCTCGGCGGTGTGGTGATCGCCGACCACGTCGCCGACACGTTCGCCACCCGCCCCTACCCCGGCGGGCTGACCTACTCCGGCCACCCGCTGGCCACCGCCGCCGCCGTCGCGACCATCAACGCGATGCGCGACGAGGGCATCGTCGAGAACGCCGCCCGGATCGGCGCGGACGTGCTCGGCCCGGGGCTGCGCGAGATCGCCGAGCGGCACCCGAGCGTCGGGGACGTACGCGGGCTCGGCGTCTTCTGGGCGCTGGAACTGGTCCGCGACCGCGAGACCCGGGAGCCGCTGGCGCCGTACGGGGCCTCGTCGCCGGAGATGAACGACGTGCTGGCCGAGTGCAAGCGGGGCGGCCTGGTCGTGTTCGCCAACTTCAACCGGATCCACGTGGTGCCGCCCTGCACCGTGTCGGAGACGGAGGCCAAGGCGGGACTGGCGGTCCTCGACGAGGCGCTGACACTCGCCGACCGGCACACGGTCTAGACGTACGCCCATCACCGCCCGCCGGGTCCACCCCGGCGGGCGGTCCCATATCCGAGATCCGCGAGACGGCCGGCGACCCCGGTGACGCGGAGACCGACGCACCCAGAAGGTGACGAATGACTACCGTAGATCTCGCCGACCCACCGGTCACCAACCCCTTCACCGGCACCACCGACCTTCCGCGCGCCGCCGAGGGCTGGACCCAGCTCGTCACCCCGGACGGACGCCTGCACCCGGACGTGGACGTCGACCGAGACGCCCTCGGCCACCTCACCCGCGACCTGTACCGGGGGATGCGGCTGGCCCGCCGCCTCGACGACGAGGCGTTCGCGTTGCAGCGACAGGGCGAGCTGGGCCTGTGGCTGCAGTGCCGCGGCCAGGAGGCCGCACAGGTCGGCTCCGTCGCGGCGGTACGCGCCGACGACTACGTCTTCCCGAGCTACCGCGAGCACGCGGCGGCGCTGTGGCGCGGCATCGGCCCGGCCGACCTGCTCCGGCAGTGGCGCGGCGTCGCGCACAGCGGCTGGGACCCGGAGCCGTACTCGTTCCACATCTACACGCTGGTGCTGGCCGCGCAGCTGCTGCACGCCACCGGGTACGCGCTCGGCGTGCAGCGCGACGGCAGCGACACGGTGGTAGTGACGTACTTCGGTGACGGCGCGGCCAGTGAGGGCGACGCGAGCGAGGCAATGAACATCGCCGCCGTGAACGCCGCCCCGATGGTGTTCTTCTGCCAGAACAACCAGTGGGCCATCTCCACGCCGACCGCGTCGCAGACGCGTACCCCGATCCACCGGCGCGGCGCCGGGTTCGGCCTGCGCAGCGAGTGGGTCGACGGCAACGACGTGCTGGCGGTGTACGCGGTGACGTCGGCGGTGACCGAGCACGCCCGCGCCGGCGCCGGCCCCGCGATCGTCGAGGCCACCACGTACCGGATGGGCGGGCACAGCACGTCCGACGACCCGACCCGGTACCGCACCGACGACGAGTTGGAAGCCTGGCGGGCGCGGGACCCGCTGGCCCGGGTCGAGGCGCTGATGCGCGCCGAGGGCTGGAGCGACGAGACGTTCCTCGGCCAGATCCAGGCCGAGGCGGACGAACTCGCCGACCGGACCCGCCGGGAGTGCCTGGCCCTGACGGCCCCGGACCTCGCGGACGCCTTCGCCACGGTGCTGTCCGACGTGCCCCAGCTTCTGCGGGAGGAGCGCGACGCGTTCGTCGCCTACCGCGGCTCCTTCCTCGACTGACGTCCGCCCCGATCGGAGAACTCGTTCATGCTCACTCTCTGTCAGGCACTGAACAGCGGCCTGCGCCGCGCCATGGAGGACGACGACAAGGTCCTCCTGATGGGCGAGGACGTCGGCCGGCTCGGCGGCGTCTTCCGGGTCACCGACGGTCTGCAGAAGGACTTCGGCGAGGCC
>NZ_JAGPXV010000865.1:0-1920 GCF_018070405.1 Micromonospora sp. D75 | reverse complement strand
GCCAGCCCTCGGTGAGCGCGATGTGCAGCAGCGCGTTCGCCACCGCGAGGTCGGTGCCGGGCAGCGGTTGCAGGTGCAGGTCGGCCTGGCGGGCGGTAGCGGTGGCGCGCGGGTCGACCACGATCAGCCGGCCGCCGCGTTCCCGCAGGTCGGTGACGTGCCGCATCAGCGGCGGCATGGTCTCGGCCGGGTTCGCGCCGACCAGCAGCAGCGTGTCCGCGCGGCCGAGGTCCGCCAGCGGGAACGGCAACCCCCTGTCGATCCCGAACGCCCGGATGCCGGCCGCCGCGGCCGAGGACATGCACCAGCGTCCGTTGTAGTCGATGTGCCGGGTCCGCAGCGTCACCCGGGCGAAGCGGCCCAGCGCGTACGCCTTCTCGTTGGTGAGGCCGCCACCGCCGAAGACCGCTACCGCGTCCGGCCCGTGGCGCTGCTGCACGTCCCGCACCCCGGCGGCGATCCGGTCGAGCGCCTCGTCCCAGGTCGCCGGGCGCAGCTCGCCGCCGGGCCGGTCGCGCAGCAGCGGGGTGGTGAGCCGGTCCGGGTGGTCGAGCAGGTCGGCGGCGGTCCAGCCCTTCTGGCACAGCCCGCCCCGGTTGGTCGGGAAGTCCCGGGCGCCGACCTCGACGCCGTCGCCGGTGGCGCGCAGCACCATGCCGCACTGCAGGGCGCAGTACGGGCAGTGCGTGGCGGCCTGCGCGGGGCCTGAACCCGTTCGCGTCGCCGTGCGTGCACCGTCTGTCATGTCGGAAAAGCGTGCCGTCGGGCGGTTTCCGGTCCGGGTCTGCTCTGTTTCGGTCCTGTCACGAGCGCTTCACACCGCACGTAGGTGACGTCGTCCCCGGCGGGGTTTACAATGTGGGAAAGTTGTCTCAAATAACGGGAGGCTCTGATGGGCGTGGCGGACGCGTTCGACGCGGTGGCCGGCAGCTACGACCAGGCCCGACGCCGCCTGGTGCCCTGCTTCGACGCCTTCTACGGCACCGCCGTCGAGGTGGCCGCGCCGCCGCTGCGTGCCGCGCTCGCCGCCGGGCGTACCCCCGAGGTGCTGGACCTGGGCGCGGGCACCGGCCTGCTGTCCCTGCTGCTGACCGCGGCCGTGCCCGGCGTCCGCCTGACGCTCGTGGACGGCGCCCCCGGCATGCTCGCGGTGGCCGCCGGACACCTGACAGAACGCGGCGTGGTGCACCGCACTGTGCACGCCGACCTGGCCGACCCGCTGCCCGCCGGCCGGTACGACGCGGTGGTCTCCGCGCTGGCCATCCACCACCTCGACGACGAGGGCAAACGGGCGCTGTACAAGCGGGCCGCGGGCGCGCTGGCGCCGGGCGGCGTGTTCGTCAACGCCGAGCAGGTGGCCGGGCCGACCCAGGCGCTGGACCGCCGCTACGACGAGGTGTGGACGGCGCGGATCACCGAGCTGGGCTCGGACGCCGAGGAGATCGCCGGCGCCCGGCAGCGGATGCGGCACGACCGGCCGGCCACGGTGGCAGACCAGTGCCGGTGGCTGACCGAGGCGGGTCTGGTGGACGTGGACTGCTTCTTCAAGGAATGGCGTTTCGCGGTCTTCGGCGGCCGGCGTCCCTGATCACTGTCCGTTTCCGCGATCGGCGGGAACGAGGATGACTGCTGGTCATACCGCTGGGTAGTCTTCCCGGCATGACCGCCAAGGTGACACTGTCGTTCTCCGACGAGACGATCGAGGAAGCGCGCCGGTTCGCCAAGCGGGAAGGGCTCTCCCTCTCCGCCTGGATGGACCAGGCCGCCCGGGAGAAGGCGCTGCGCGAGGTCTTCACCGCGCACGCCGACGCGGTCGGCCGTGCCGGCCTGGACCTGGAAGCCGCCGCCCTGGCCGACGCCCAGGAGGCCGCGCTCGTCGACGACGCCCTGTTCGGCGGGCGTCCGCGTGCTGCGTAGGGG
>NZ_JAGPXV010000864.1:0-1933 GCF_018070405.1 Micromonospora sp. D75 | reverse complement strand
GTGTTGAGCAGGGTGATGCCGATCGCGACGGCGAGCACCGCCGGTCGCAGCCGGCGCCGGCTCATCCGCAGCCGGGGCACTGCGAGCAGCAGCGCGGCGGCCAGCACGGCGTTGACGAGCACGCTCAGCACCGCGCTGACCGTGGTCAGGCCCACCGAGCCGGTGCTGCGCAGCAGGAAACGCAGCAGCGACTCCAGCGCGTCCACGGCGGCGACCGAGACGAACAGCAGCACGAAGACCGCGACCAGCACGCCCAGGTCGACCAGCCGCCGCATCACCAGGTTGCCGGGCTGCTGGTTGAAGCCGTACATCAGCCGCTGCGAGGAGCGGATCGCCTCCACCCAGCCGATGCCGGTGAACACCAGGATGACCAGGCCGACCACGCCGACGGTGTTGCTGCTCTCGGCGATCTGCGCCGGGTCGAGAAAGGGCAGGTTCTCTTCGAGGAAGTGGGCGGCCGCGCGGCTGACCTCCTCGTTGTCGCGCAGCACCGCGCCGAAGACCCAGTACGCGACGAGCGCGAGCGCGAACACGGCGAAGAAGCCGTAGTACGCGATGGCGGCGGCGAGCCGCCCGGCGAGCAGGTCGGCGTAGAGCGTCCCGGCGCGCCACACGTGGTCGAAGACCGACGACCGGCCCCGGGCCGCGTCGATGCGGCGCCCGACCGCCGCCTCGATCCGGCCGAAGACGTTCACCCCGTCATCCTCGCTGATCTCCGCCCGTGGCGGAGGAGCCCCGGCCGGTCGAATGTTCAGCTCGCCCCGCCGAGCCGGAAGTCGCGCCGGGGCTGCCACCGGGTAGCCCCGCTGTGCGAGAACAGCGTGAACGCCTCCACCTGGAACAGCGCGGAGAAGTCGGCCAGATCCTCGTACGCCTTGTCGAGCACCTCGGGTGGCACGTCCTGTGCCACTGTGACGTGCGGGTGGTACGGGAAACGCAGCTCGCGGCGCAGCTCGGGAGCGGAGTTGATGGCGGCGGCCAGCAGTTCGCACTCGCTGATCCCGGCCGCCACCGCCACGAAGACCACCTGGGTGACCGGGCGGAACGTGCCGGTGCCGCGCAGGTGCAGCGTGAACGGCAGGTGCGCGGCGGCGACCCGGTCCAGGTGCTCCTCGACGGCGGGCAGCGCGCGTACCGGAATCTCGGTGGGCCCGAGCAGGGTGACGTGCGCGGGGACGGCCGCCGGGTCGCCGGCCTCGACCCGGCGGCGGGTGAGCATCCCGCCCCACGGCTCGGGGATCTCGACGGCGATCCCGATCTGGATCGTGTCCGCGCCGCCCGGCGCCGCGTCATTGCCCGCCACGTCGCGCGCCACCCCTCCGGCCTCCGGCTGCGTCACCCGTCCCGCCCGGGCCGCTACTCGAACCGCACCGGCGGGAAGAAACCGACCCGCTCGTACGCCGCACGCAGCGTCGCGTCGGCCACCACGCGGGCTTTCTCCGCGCCCCGCGCGAGCAGCTTGTCCAGTTGGGCCGGGTCGTTCAGGTAGCCGTTCGTGCGTTCCTGGATCGGGGTGACGAACTCGCGCACCACCTCGGCCAGGTCCTTCTTGAGGTCGCCGTAGCCCTTGCCGTCGTACGCGGCCACCAGGTCGTCGATGGACCGGCCGGACAGCGCCGAGTAGATGGTGAGCAGGTTGCTGATGCCCGGCTTGCCCTCGGCGTCGAAGACGATCTCGCGGCCGGTGTCGGTGACCGCCGAGCGGATCTTCTTGGCCGAGCGGGCCGGGTCCTCCAGCAGGTCGATGATGCCGGCCGGGGAGGACGACGACTTCGACATCTTCGCCGTCGGGTCCTGCAGGTCGGTGATCTTCGCGGTGTCCTTCACGATGTGCGGCGCGGGCACCGTGAAGGTGCGCCCGAACAGCGAGTTGAACCGCTGCGCCAGGTCGCGGGACAGCTCCAGGTGCTGCCGCTGGTCCTCGCCCACCGGC
>NZ_JAGPXV010000863.1:0-1944 GCF_018070405.1 Micromonospora sp. D75 | reverse complement strand
GGCGTTCTACTGGTGGCTGCGGGGTCTGCGCGGGGAGGGCGCGGCGCCGGCCCGGCGGCTTGTCGACCGGCTCGACGGCCCACCCGACGGCCTGGCCGAGGAATACGCGCTGGCCTTGCTGATCGCCACGCTCGCCGGTGGCGGCGAACGCAGCGAGGTCGACGCCGCGTCGCGGATCCTGTGGACCATGGCCCGGCCGCCCCGGCATCCGTTCCTGCTCTACCTGTCCGGCATGGCCAGCGGGCCCCCGTCGCCGCAGGACGCGGCGGCGCTGCACGAGCGGGCCGTCCGGGACCGGCTGCTCGGCGCCGACCCGTGGAGCCGGGCGCTGGGCCGCCTGGGCACCGCGATGGTCGGTCTGCTGCACGGCCGTCACGCCCAGGCCCACGCCGACCTGGACGGCGCGCTCGCCGGTTTCCGGGCGCTCGACGACCGCTGGGGCATGATCGTGACGCTGTCCACCCGCGCCGAGGCGGCCTACCGCACCGGTGACGTCGCGTCGGCGGCCGCGCCGATGGCGGAGGCGCTGGAGCTGGCCGAGCAGCTCGGCTCCACCCTGGACCTGGCGGAGCTGCTGCGGACCCGCGCCGACGGGCGGCTCGCCGCCGGTGACCTGACCGGCGCGGCCGAGGACTTCCGGCGGGTGCGGCGCATCGCCGGTCCGGCCGGCGCGCCGGAGCTGGTCGCCGCCGCGTACCTGGGGCTCGGGGAGATCGCCCGCCGCGACGGCGACCCGCGGCGGGCGCGGGCGTTGTGCGAACGGGCGGTCGCGCAGTGCCCGTCGGGCTGGTTCGGCGCCGATGTGGTGCGGCTCGCGGCGCTGGTGACGCTCGGGCAGCTCGCCGACGCCACCGGCGACCCGGCTACGGCCCGCGCCTACTACCGGCAGGTCCTCACGGCCGGCGTCGGTGTGTGGGACGTGCCGGTGGTGGCCGCCGCCGCGGACGGGCTGGCCGGGCCGCTGCTGCGCGACGGCGACCCCGAGTCGGCGGCCCGCCTGCTGGGCGCGGCGGCGGCGCTGCTGGCGGGCACCGGCGCGGCCGACGCCCCGGCCGGCACACCCACCGCCGTCGAGCTGCGGGAACACCTGGGTGAGGCGGCGTTCGCCACCGCGTACGCCCGGGGCGCGGGCCTGCCCCGGCAGCGGGCGCTGGCGCTGGTCGACGGGCGATGACCGGCCCGGTGCGCGCGCGGTGCGCGCCCGGTCAGCGCCGGCGGTGACGCTTGCCGGCATGAGCGACGACACGACGGCCGTACTGGCCGACGGGATACGAAAACGGTACGGCCGCACCACCGCCCTAGACGGCTTCGACCTGGCCGTGCCGGCCGGCACGGTGTACGGGGTGCTCGGCCCGAACGGGGCGGGCAAGACCACTGCGGTGCGGGTCCTCACCACGCTGCTGCGGTTCGACGCCGGCCGGGCCCGGGTGGCCGGGTACGACGTGGCCTCCGAACCGGACCGGGTCCGTGAGGCGATCAGCCTGACCGGGCAGTACGCGGCGGTCGACGAGGTGCTCAGCGGGCGGCAGAACCTGGTGCTGTTCGGGCGGCTGCGGCGGCTGTCCGCGCGCCGGGCCCGCGACCGCGCCGAGGAGCTGCTGGACCGGTTCGGGTTGACCGAGGCGGCGGACCGGTCGGCGGGCGGCTACTCCGGTGGGATGCGCCGCCGCCTGGATCTGGCGGCCAGCCTGGTGGTGCCGCCGCGGGTGCTGTTCCTCGACGAGCCGACCACCGGCCTGGACCCGCGCAGCCGCAACGGTCTGTGGTCGGCGGTGCGGGAACTGGTCGCCGACGGCACGACCGTGCTGTTGACCACCCAGTACCTGCAGGAGGCCGACCACCTCGCCGACCGGGTGTGCGTCATCGACTCCGGCCGGGTCGTGGCCGAGGGCACCCCGGAGCGGTTGAAGGCCCGCATCGGCGCGGACCGGCTGGAGCTGATGG
>NZ_JAGPXV010000862.1:0-1945 GCF_018070405.1 Micromonospora sp. D75 | reverse complement strand
CAACACCGAGCTGGTCGCCCTGTCGTCGCTGCGCGACGAGGAACGCGACCGGCTGCACGAGCTGGTCCAGCGGCACTTCGCCGAGACGGACTCGGCGGTCGCCGAGGACCTGCTCAAGCGCTGGCCGCAGGCGGTGGAGGAGTTCACCGCGGTGGTGCCCCGGGACTACCGCCGGGTCATGGAGATCATGCGGGCCGCCGAAGCCGCCGGCCGAGACGTCGACGACGCGGTGATGAGCGCCCTCTCGCCCGCGCCGGTACCGCCCGCGCCCCGGGCGGTCGCCCAGGAGGTGGCTCGTGCCTGACCCGAACGGTTTCCTGCGCTACGACCGGCGGCTGCCGGCCCGCCGTCCGGTGCCGGTGCGGATCTCCGACTGGCGGGAGGTGTACCCGCCGGCCGGTGAGGAGCTGATCCGCGAGCAGGCCACCCGGTGCATGGACTGCGGCATCCCGTTCTGCCACGACGGCTGCCCGCTGGGCAACCGCATCCCGGACTGGAACGACCTGGTCCGCACCGGCAACTGGGACGCGGCGGTGGACTCGCTGCACGCCACCAACAACTTCCCCGAGTTCACCGGCCGGCTCTGCCCGGCGCCGTGCGAGGCGGCCTGCGTGCTCGGCCTGGGCGGCCAGCAGCCGGTCACCATCAAGCAGGTCGAGGTGGAGATCGCCGACGCGGCGGTGGCCCGCGACGGCCTGCGGCCCCGGCCCGCGTCCGTGTCCACCGGCCGGTCGGTGGCCGTGGTCGGCTCCGGCCCGGCCGGGCTGGCCGCCGCGCAGCAGCTCGCCCGCGCCGGTCACACGGTCACCGTGTACGAGCGCGACGACGCGATCGGCGGCCTGCTCCGCTACGGCATCCCCGACTTCAAGCTGGAGAAGCAGCACATCGACAAGCGGCTGGCCCAGCTCACCGCCGAGGGCGTGCGGTTCCGCACCGGCGTCGAGGTCGGCGTCGACGTGACCGCCGAGCAGTTGCGCGCCGAGCACGACGCGGTGCTGCTTGCCTGCGGCGCGTTGCAGGGCCGGGACACCCCGGAGACGCCCGGCCGGGCGCTGCGCGGCGTGCACCAGGCGATGGCGCACCTGGTCGCCGCGAACCGGGTGGTGGCCGCCGCCGGGGACGGGAAGCCCGCCCCCGCGACGCTGCCCGACGGTACGCCGATCGACGCCGCCGGCAAGCACGTGGTGATCATCGGTGGTGGCGACACCGCCGCCGACTGCCTCGGCGTGGCGCACCGGCAGGGCGCGGCCGGCGTACACCAGCTCGACCTCTACCCGGAGCCGCCGGCCGAGCGGGACGCGGCGCGGGACCCGTGGCCGACCTGGCCGTGGGTGCTGCGCAACTACCCGGCGCACGAGGAGGGCGGCGAGCGGGTCTTCGCCGTCGCCGTGCAGGAGTTCGTGGACGACGGCACCGGCCAGGTCCGCGCGGTCCGGATCGCCGAGGTGACAGTGGAGAAGGTGGACGGTCGCCGCATCGTCACCGCGCTGCCCGGCTCCGAGCGCGAGATCCCGGCCGACCTGGTGCTGCTCGCCATCGGCTTCGAGGGCACCGAGGAGCAGCCGCTGCTGGCGCAGTTCGGGGTGACCCGCAACGGCCGGGGCGCGATCGACTCCCGCCCGGACTGGCAGGCCACCGACGGCGTCTTCGTCGCCGGTGACATGCACCGGGGCGCGTCGCTGATCGTCTGGGCGATCGCCGAGGGACGCGCCGCCGCGGCGGCGATCCACACGTACCTGGGCGGGGTGGGCGACCTGCCCGCCCCGGTCGACCCGGCCCGCCAGCCGCTCGCCGCCAGGTGAAAGGAAGGGCCCCCTCTTAGTGAGTGTTTGAGATTTGGGGTGCGGCGGCGTGTCGGGTTGAGGTGAGGGAAGGCCCTCGGTAGGTCCGGTGGTGTCGAGCCAACCGTTTCCATACCGAGGGCCTTCTGATGACGTTGTACCCG
>NZ_JAGPXV010000861.1:0-1950 GCF_018070405.1 Micromonospora sp. D75 | reverse complement strand
CCGGGGGGGGGGGGGCGCGCGGGCGGCGCGGCGCCGACATCGTCGGCGCCACCTTCTTCGGCGACGGCGCGGTCAACGAGGGCATGCTGCTGGAGGCGTTCAACCTGGCCGCGCTCTGGCGGGTGCCGGTGCTGTTCGTCTGCGAGAACAACGGCTACGCCACCACCATGCCCGTCGAGGGCGCGGTCGCCGGCACCATCGCCGGGCGGGCCGCCGCCTTCGGCATGCCGGCGGCCGCCGTCGACGGGCAGGACCCCGAAGCGGTACGCGAGGTCACCGCCGCCGCCGTCGCGCGGATGCGCGCCGGCGGCGGCCCCGAGCTGGTCGAGGCCCGCACCTACCGCTTCGACGCCCACCACACGTTCGAACATCAGGTACGCCTCGACTACCGGCCGCCGGAAGAGGTGGCCGAGGGCCGGTCCCGCGATCCCGTCGACATCGCCGGAGCGCGACTCGACCCGGCGGTACGGGCCGAGGTGGACGCCGCCGTCGAGGCGGAACTGGACGCCGCCGTCGAATACGCGCTCGCCGGTCCGCACCCCGACCCGGCGACCGCACTGGACCACCTGTACGCCAGCGGGCTCACCGCCCGGACCGGAGGTGGCTGATGCCCCGGCTCTCCTACCGCAGGGCGCTCACCCGGGCGCTCGCCGACGAGATGGCCCGCGACGAGTCGGTCGTGGTGCTCGGCGAGGACATCCGGGTGGCCGCCGCGAACGTCACCACCGGCCTGCTGAAGAAGTTCGGCCCGGAACGGGTCCGCGACACGCCCCTGTCCGAGCAGGCGTTCACCAGCTTCGCCACCGGCGCGGCGCTGGCCGGGGCCCGCCCGGTGGTGGAGTTCCAGATCCCGTCGCTGCTGTTCCTGGTCTTCGAGCAGATCGTCAACCACGCGCACAAGTTCCCGCTGATGACCGGCGGCCAGTGCGCGGTGCCGGTCACCTACGTGGTGCCCGGCTCCGGCTCCCGCACCGGCTGGGCCGGGCAGCACTCCGACCACCCGTACGCGTTGTTCGCCCACGTCGGGGTGACCACAGTCGTACCGGCCACCCCGGCCGACGCGTACGGGCTGCTGGTCTCCGCGATCCGCTGCGACGACCCGGTGGTGGTCTTCGCCCCGGCCGGCGCGCTGGACCTGCGCGCCGACGTCACCGACCTGACGCCGGTGCCGCTGGGCCGCGGGATCGTCCGCCGCCCCGGCGCCGACGTGACGGTGGTGGCCGTCGGGCACCTGGTGCACGACGCGCTCGCCGTCGCCGAGGAACTCGCCGGGCAGGCGTCGGTGGAGGTCTTCGACCCCCGCACGCTCTACCCCTTCGACTGGGACGGCCTGGTCGAGTCGGTGAGCCGCACCGGGCGGCTGGTGGTAGTCGACGACGGCAACCGCTCCTGCGGCATCGCCGGGGAGATCATCGCCACCGTGGTCGAGCGGGTCCGGCTGGCCGCGCCACCCCGGCGGGTCACCCGCCCCGACGGTGCCGTGCTGCCCTTCGCCCCGGCCCTGGACCGGGCCGTGCAACCCGGCCGCGACCAGCTCACCGCCGCCATCCAACTGACCCTCAAGGACGGATGAACGATGGACCCGAACTACACGTGGCCGCCACTCGGCCAGGCGTGGACCGACCTGCCCGAGTCCACCCGTACCGCGATGGTGACCACCGGCGCCGCAGCCTGGGAGAAGATCTTCCACGGCCGGGCCACGTACAACAAGCAGTGGCGGCTGGCCCGCCCGCCCGTCTTCACCGCCGACGCGTTCGGCGAGCTGAACGAGGTCTGCGACCGCATCGCCCAGCTCATCCTGGAAGCCTGCCGGCGTCGCGCGCGCACCGCCGGTGAGCTGCAGCGGCTCCTCGACGTGCCGGAGGGGGAAACCCGGCTGCTCGACCCGGACGAGGAACTGCACGAGGGGCTGCTCGCCGCGTACCGGCCGGACGTGCTGTTCTCCGGCGG
>NZ_JAGPXV010000860.1:0-1952 GCF_018070405.1 Micromonospora sp. D75 | reverse complement strand
CAGTGACGTCACCGGGGGCGGCGCCGGGCACGGTACGGACCACGAGCACCCCCCAGGGCAGCCGCGCCCAGAGCGCCGTACGCCCGGCGCCGGGCACCGGCCGCAGGCGGACCACCGTGGCCGGGTCGAACCGGACCAGCCGGGCCAGGAAGGCCCCCGCGTCGGCCACCCCGGTCAGCCCGTGCCCGGTCTTCATCCGCTCAGCCCCGGCGCGTAGCGGAGCAGGAACGCGCGCTCGTCCGGCGAGATCCGGCGTGGCCGCTGGGCGGCGAGGTCGAACGGCACCAGCACCGACCGGGCGGTGCTGGCCAGCGTGTCGCCGTCGTACAGCTCGTAGGCGACCGAGAACGAGGCGTTGCGGATCTGGTCCACCCACAGCTCGATCCGCACGGTCGGGGCCGCCTCCGCGCTGGCCCGGCCGAGCGCGTAGTCGACCGGGCGCAGATAGTCGACCTCGTGCCGGCGGATGACCACCCCGTCGGCGAACGAGCCCACTCCCCACGCCCGGCCACCGGCGAACATCATCGCCACCCGGGCCTCCTCGTAGAGCGTGAGGAAGCGGGCGTTGTTGACGTGGCCGTACGCGTCCAGGTCGGACCAGCGCAACGCGCAGTGGTAGACGAAGCGGTCAGTCACGGGTGAGCTTGCGGTAGGTCACCCGGTGCGGCCGGGCCGCCTCGGCGCCGAGCCGGTCGATCTTGTTCTTCTCGTACGCCTCGAAGTTGCCCTCGAACCAGAACCACTTCGCCGGGTTCTGGTCGTCGCCCTCCCAGGCCAGGATGTGCGTGGCGACCCGGTCCAGGAACATCCGGTCGTGGGAGATGACCACGGCGCAGCCGGGGAACTCCAGCAGCGCGTTCTCCAGGCTGGACAGCGTCTCCACGTCCAGGTCGTTCGTCGGCTCGTCGAGCAGGATCACGTTGCCGCCGATCTTCAGCGTCAGCGCCAGGTTGAGCCGGTTGCGCTCGCCGCCGGAGAGCACCTTCGTCGGCTTCTGCTGGTCCGGCCCCTTGAAGCCGAACGCCGCGATGTACGCCCGGGACGGCATCTCGACCTTGCCCACCATGAGGTGGTCCAGCCCGTCGGAGACGACCTCCCAGACCGTCTTGTCGCCGTCCAGGCCCTGCCGGTTCTGGTCGACGTACGACAGCGAGACCGTCTCGCCGACCCGGACCGAGCCGCTGGTCGGCTGCTCCAGCCCGACGATGGTCTTGAACAGCGTGGTCTTGCCGACGCCGTTCGGGCCGATGATGCCGACGATGCCGTTGCGGGGCAGCGAGAACGACAGGTCGTCGATCAGCACCCGGTCGCCGAACGCCTTTGTCAGGTTCTGCGCCTCGATGACCGTGTTGCCCAGTCGCGGGCCCGGCGGGATCTGGATCTCCTCGAAGTCCAGCTTCCGGGTCTTCTCCGCCTCGGCGGCCATCTCGTCGTAGCGGTCCAGGCGGGCCTTGGACTTGGTCTGCCGAGCCTTGGCGTTCGAGCGAACCCACTCCAGTTCCTCGGACAGCCGCTTCTTCATCTTGGCGTCGCGGCGTCCCTCGACGGAGAGCCGGGCGGCCTTCTTCTCCAGGTAGGTGGAGTAGTTGCCCTCGTACGGGTAGGCCCGGCCGCGGTCCAGCTCCAGGATCCAGTTGGCCACGTTGTCCAGGAAGTACCGGTCGTGGGTGATCGCCAGGACGGTGCCGGCGTACTTGGCCAGGTGCTGCTCCAGCCACTGCACGCTCTCCGCGTCCAGGTGGTTGGTGGGCTCGTCGAGCAGCAGCAGGTCCGGCGCCTCCAGCAGCAGCTTGCACAGCGCGACCCGGCGGCGCTCTCCACCGGAGAGCTTGGTGACGTCGGCGTCCGGCGGCGGGCAGCGCAGCGCATCCATCGCGAGTTCGAGCTTGGAGTCGATGTCCCACGCGTCGGCGGCGTCCAGCTCCTCCTGGAGCTTGCCCATCTCCTCCATC
>NZ_JAGPXV010000086.1:0-13869 GCF_018070405.1 Micromonospora sp. D75 | reverse complement strand
GCCGAAGCGGGTGCCGCAGGCCAACCTGGTGCCGGGCTCCCCGCTGCGCGAGGAGCGTCCCCTGCGGATCGTCCGGAACGCGGCGAGCCTGGCCGAGAACACCACCGGATACTTCCGGGGCTGGCGACGCGGCCAGGAGATCGGCGGCTTCGCCGTGGGCGGCCGTCCGGGCCGCGAGGCGGCCGGCGGCTGGGACTTCACCCGCGACACCGGGGACCGCGAGGACGACCGGGAGTACGAGTACCGCTCGGCCGGTTACCGCTCCTGATCAGAGTCCGCCAGGCCCACGAGTGGGGTGTTTCATCCCACACCTGGGCGATTTGACGCTGAGCTGGACCGGCCGGGAACATACCCGGCGGACCAGCGGCGGCGCCTGTTCGCCGGGGTGGGAAGGCGATTCCAATGGCGACACCGGCGTTCGACTCCACTGTGCTCACCCGGCGGGGCGTCCTCGCCGCCGCGGCCGGGAGCGTGCTGCTGGCAGGCTGCGCGCCGCAGGGCCAGCGGCCGGAGGACGGCCCGTCCAGCAGCGCGCCGAGCGACCAGGATCTGATCGTCGGGGCGAGCCTGGAGCTGACCGGCGCGGGGTCGGTGCTCGGCGTCGCCCAGCGGCAGGCCCTGCAGCTCACCGCCGACTCGCTCAACCGCACCGGCCTCCCGGTCGGGAACCTGGTCCGGTCGGTCCGGCTCCAGATCCTGGACAACGGCAGCAATCCTGAGGTCGCGGCCCGCCACGCCGCCGAGCTGACCCGGGCCGGGGCGCAGGCCCTGATCGGCGGCGTGCTCGGCGAGACCTCCGTGGCCCTGGCGACGGCCGCCCAGCAGGTCAAGACGCCCTTCCTTTCGCTCGGTTACGGTGACCGCATCGTGCTGCCGCTCGACGAGCGCACGTTCACCTACAAGCTCACGCCGGACGCCGTGGACATGGCACGCCGCCTGGTGGAGCTGTTCGAGTCCATGAAGGTCCGGAAGGTGTCCCTGCTGGCCGCCGACGGGCTGCACGGCGACTCGGGTGTGCGGGCGATGCGGGAGGCCCTCGCGGACAGCAGCACCGACCTGGCCCGCACGGTGCGCCTGCCGGCGACCGGCCGGCGCTTCCGTGCCGCCGCCGAGCGCGTCGCGGGTGGCGAGCGGGACGGCGTTGTCGTCTGGGCCACCGCGCCGGACTCCGGCGCCGCGGCACGGGAGCTGCGCGCCGCCGGGCACCGCGGCCCGATCTTCTTCGACGCCGGCGCGGTCGCCGACGACACCGTGCAGGGGGCCAACGCCGCCGCCGTGGAGGGCGCATACGCCGTGCACCCGGCCTGCCTGGACATCTCCGCGGTGACCGCCACCACCACGGCGCAGCTGGCCCGGCGGGACTTCGCCACCCGCTACACCCAGCGGCACGGCGGCAGCCCCGGCTTCGCCCCGTACGCCTCGGACGCCCTCCAGCTCCTCGCGTGGTCGGCGCGGATGGCGACGAGCCTGGACCGGGGCCGCCTGCGGGCGCTGCTCCAGGCGCAGGCGGTCCAGGGCATCGCGGGCGGGTACGCGTTCACCGCCGCGCGGCACGGTGGCATGGAACCCGACTCGCTCGCCGTCTACCAGGTCTACCGGGGCGGCTGGACGCGTCTCGGCTGACCCGGAGCGCCGCCCGGCGATTCCTTCCTGGAGGTCACCGGGCGACCGCGTACCGTGTCCGTCCCCGGACGGCAAGAAGCGCCCGGTGGCCTCAGGCCGCCGGGCGCTTCCGCGCGTCGGTCAGGCGGGTGCGACGGCCCGCGAGCGCCGCATGGTGAGCACGTACTCGACCAGCGAGATCAGCACGTGCTTCGTGGACTCCCGGTTACGGGCGTCGCACGGCACCACCGGCACGTCGCGGGAGATCGCCAACGCGTCCCGGACGTCCTGCGGATCGTGGTACTGCATGCCGTCGAAGCAGTTGATGGCCACCAGGTACGGCAGCCGCCGGTGCTCGAAGAAGTCGATGGCGGCGAAGCAGTCGGCGAGCCGCCGGGTGTCGACCAGCACCACAGCGCCGATCGCACCCCGAACCAACTCGTCCCACATGAACCAGAACCGCGTCTGACCCGGCGTACCGAACAGGTACAGGATCAGATCCCGGTCGATCGAGATACGACCGAAGTCCATCGCCACCGTGGTCGTCGTCTTGCCCGGCACCTGCCGGGTGTCGTCGACGCCGACACCGGCGGAGGTCATGATCGCCTCGGTGGTCAGCGGCGTGATCTCGGAGACCGAGCCGACCAGCGTCGTCTTGCCGACGCCGAACCCACCGGCGATAACGATCTTCGCCGACGTCACTCGGCCGCTCGGGGCCGGCGGCCGGTGCGACATGTCAGAGCCTGCGAAGTCCACTCAGCACCCTCTCCAGCAGTTCAGTGCCCACCGCGTCGTCGGAGTCGTCCAAAATGGTCGGCTCGTGGACCGCGACCAGGCCGTCCGTCGCCATGTCGGCGATGAGCACCCGGGCCACGCCGAGCGGAAGCTGCATCCGCGCCGCGATTTCGGCGAGCGACTGCACACGTCCGTCACACAACGCGGCGATGTACTGGTGTTCACGACCGTGGCCACCATTGCCAGTGGCAACCGCTCGGCCGCGCACCGTCGTCTCGACGAGCGCCTCCAGGGCGATGTCGAGCCGGGGACGGGTACGACCACGGGTGACGGCGTACGGCCGGACCAATGCGCCGGTCGGCTCGTCACGATCCGCCATGTCGCCGCTCACCTCCCTCGTACCCGGCACCGGCTCGCCCCGGTGACATCCGTCGCTGTCGTTGTTGTTCCCGCACCTGACCCACCGGCCAGCGCGTCATTCAGCCCATCATCCCCACAGCCGTGCGCGGCTGCGGCGTCAGGGCATCGCCCACCCGGTCCACGAGCAGGGCCATCTCGTACCCGACCTGACCCACGTCGCAGCTCCGCGCCGCCAGCACCGCGAACGACGAACCGTCGGAGATGGACATCAGGAACAGGAATCCGTTGTCCATCTCGACGACTGTCTGCAACACCGCTCCGCCCTCGAAGCAGCGGGCCGCGCCCTGGGTCAGGCTGACCAGACCGGACGCGATCGCGGCGAGCTGGTCGGCGCGGTCCCGCGGAAGGTCACGGGACGAGGCGAGAAGCAGGCCGTCGGCCGAGACCGCGACCGCGTGCGCCACACCGGGCACCCGGTCGGCGAAGTTGGCGAGCAGCCATCCGAGATCCTGCGTAGTAGTCATCCTTGTTGCTCCTTCTGCCCGCTCCCGGCCACCGGGCCTGAGCCAGACTGCGAGGACTGCTGCCCGCCCGGAGTGCCCTCCGGGCCGGTCGTGTTGCTGTCGGTGTTACGCCCGCGCTGCACGCCCCGATGGTAGGCCGACAGCAGGCCCCGGACGCCTTCCGGCGTCCGCCGCTGCACCGAGGCAGAAGGCTTGTCGATGCTGCCGGGCACGAGCTGCGCCATCGGCTTCCGCTTCGGCAGGCCCTTCTGGGTGGTCTCCGCGACCGGCACCTCGGTGGCCGCCGAGGCGGCGCGCCAGCCGTCGTCGGCCGCGGTCTGCCAGGGCGAGGACTGCGGCGACGCGGTCGGCTGCCGGGTGGGCAGCCCTCCGCCGTACGCGGGACGGGTGTTCCCGTTCGCCGCGCCGTTGTCACGCGGTGCTCCGCCGGCCGTCGGAGTGTGTGCCATCGGTGCGTTACCTGTCGTTGCGGGTGTCGGCTGCGGCACGGGCCGGCCGGCGGTGTCCACCTTGGCGAACTGCTGGGTGGCGTCGCCGCCGTTCGTCGTCGGGGCCGGGGCCGCCGCCTCCTCGTGGGGCCCGGGCCGGCGGGTACGGAACCACGCCGACTCGAGCTCCCGGAAGATCGGCAGCTCCATCGTCTCGTCGGCGTACCGCTGGCGGTTGCCCTGCTGCTGCGCTGCCGGGCCCGGTCGCGCCGCCGGGGCGGCAGCCGGCCGGTTGGTCGCCGGGGTGGCGGCCGGCTGGTTCGTCGCCGGGCCGGCGGCCGACGGCTGGCCGGTCGCGGGCTGCGCGGTGGCCGGCATCTCCGTGCGCGGCACCCGGGGCAGCTCGGTGGTCATGTCCATGCCGCTGGTGGGCCGTTCCGGCGCCGCGGGGGCCGGGGCCGGAGTGACCGGCGGCCAGACCGGCGGCGCACCGACGCCCGGCCCGGGCGTCACCGGTCGCGCCGGCAGCTGGTTCGCCGGCGGCGCGGAGACCTGGTAGCCGGCGGCCGGCTGGCCGGAGACCGGCGCGGCCGACGTGGGCTGCCCGGAGACCGGCGTGGCGGAGACCGGACGGCCCGTGTACGGGTCGCCGGAGACCGGCGCCGCGGAGACCGGACGGCCGGAGAACGGGTCGCCGGAGACCGGAGCGGCCGAGACCGGACGGTACGGCAGCGGGTTGCCGGCGGCCGGGGCGCCGGAGACCGGCGGCAGCGGCGGCGCCGACACCGGCGGGACCGGCGGCGCGGAGACCGGCGGCGGGCTGTAGGGCCGCGCCTCGGGGCTGCTCGGCAGCTGGCGCGGGATCGCCGGCTGCTGGCCGCTGGTGCCCGGGTCGCCCTCGGCCGGGTTGCGCCGCTGGGGCAGCGGCTCGAACCCGGAACCGGACGAGGGCCGGGAGCCGAACCCGCCGTCCCCGTCGCCCGGGTTGGCGCCGGTCAGGTCGGACCAGGCCGGCATGGCGCGAGCGCCACCGGCGTTCGCCGGGGTGCCCGAGCCGTTGCGCGGCGCCGGGTCGAAGGCGCGTCCGCCGAGCGTGACCTGGTTGCCGGAGGCGCCCGGGTGCGGGGCCGGCGGCAGGCTCTGCGGGTTGTTGTTGCCGAAAGCGGCCAGGGCGCCGAAGGCGGGCGTCGGTCCGCTCTGCTGCGGGGCGGCGGGCGGCAGGGCCGGCGCGCCCGGACCACGGCCGGCCAGGGCACGCGGCACCAGGACCGTGGTGGGCAGCGTCACGTCGGCGACGGTGCCCCGGTCGGTGCCCGGTCGCAGCTCGACCCGGACGCCGTGGCGGGCGGCCAGCCGCGCCACCACGACCAGGCCCATCATCCGGGAGACCGCGACGTCCACCTGCGGCGGCGTGGCCAGCCGCTCGTTGAGGTCCCGGAGCTGCTCCGGGCTGATGCCGATGCCCCGGTCCTCCACGTAGAGGGAGGCACGGTCGCCGACCCGGCGGGCCTCCACCATGACCTGGGAGTCGGGCGGGGAGAACGCGGTCGCGTTGTCGAACAGCTCGGCGACCAGGTGCACGAGGTCGTTCACCGCGTGGGCGGCGACCTCGATGTCCCGGTCGATCACCCCGAACTCGATCCGGGTGTAGTGCTCGACCTCGGACTGGGCGGCGCGGAGCACGTCGATCAGGGCGGCGGGCTCGCGCTGCACACGCGTGGAGTCCGCGCCGGCGAGCACCAGCAGGTTCTCGTCGTTGCGGCGCATCCGGGTGGCGAGGTGGTCGAGCTGGAACAGCTCGGCCAGCCGGTCCGGGTCCTCCTCGCCGCGCTCCAGCCGGTCGAGGTGGCCGATCAGCCGGTCGACCAGGATCTGCGAGCGGCGGGCCAGGTTGACGAACATGGTCGCGACGGACGCCCGCAGGGCGGCCTGCTCGGCGGCGGTCCGGACGGCCTCCAGGTGGACGGCGTTGAACGCCTCGGTCACCTGGCCGAACTCGTCCTTGCTGCGCACCGGCAGCGGCTCGGCGATCTGGTTGGCCAGCTGCACCGGGGTGAGCTGGCCGGTCACCTGCGGGTCACGCAGCCGGGCGACGGCCTGCGGCAGCCCGTACTGGGCCACCGCCAGGGCGCCCTGGCGCAGGTCGCGCAGCGAGCGGGCCATCGAGCGGGCGACCAGGTACGCGAACAGGATGGCCAGCAGCAGCATGGTGAGCAGCAGGCCGGTCTCCAGGAACACCTGGCGCTGGGTGTCCGAGCGCAGCGCGTCGGCCTGCCGGACCACGTTGCCGTCGAGGCGGGACTCCACCGTCCGCATCAGCTTCGCGTTGGCGACCATGGCCTGGTCCCACTGGTCCGCGCCGAACTGGGCGTTCTCCATCGAGCCGCTGTTGTTGCCCGAGATGAAACTCGTGTAGAGCTCCGCCCGGCGCAGGTCCGGCCCGGAGACGGTCTGGTCGTAGAACAGCTTGTCCGGGTCGGTGGCTACCGCCTGGAACGTCGCGAACGCCTGCGACTGGCCGGTGCCGCTGGCGATGAACTGCTCGCGCAGCGCGGGGGTGTACTGGTTCTGGGTGATCGCCTGGTGGACGACCACGCGGCGCTGGGTCAGGAATTCCTTCTGCCGGGCGACAGCGGCCGCCGCGCGCATCCGGTCACTCAGGTCGTTGTCGCCGGCGAGCTGGGTGGCGGAGTCGCGGATCGCGAGCAGGTCCTCGATCAGCTGCCGGTAGGTCAGGTCGGCGTCATTGATCTTGAGCTTGCCGTTCAGCACCTGGCTGCGCGTCGCCGGGAGGTCCTTCAGCTGGGTGTCGATCGCGTCCAGCAGCCCGACGAAGTTGCGCGGCAGGTCGTCGATCTCGCCACGCTGCCGCAGGTACGGCGACTTCGCCTGGTCCACCCGCTGGTTGGCCCGGTTGTAGCCCTCCTGGTACTGCGCCCGGGTCTGGAACTCCTTCGCGCCGAGGAAGAGCACGGCGCCGACCCGCTCGTCCTGCACCGTGTCGATCAGGTCACCCGAGTAGCCGATCAGATTGGCCAGGTCCCCCGCACGGTTGGCATTGTTGAGCGTCTCCAGGTGGTCGACCAGACCACTGGTGCCCACCACGACCGTGGCGATGGTCGGCACGATCATGATCAGACCGAGCTTGGACCAGATCGGCATGTCGCGCAGCCGACTCATCGGCCGGCGCAGCCGCGACAGGAAGGAGCCCGCCGTCGTTGGCCGTTTGCTCACGTCACCGCCCTCGCATTACCGCGCCCGACGTCACCTGAGGGCAACGCCGAGCGACCGACCCGGCGGGTCGGACCTCCGAGATTCCATCACGCCGCCCCGCAAAGAGAAAGACCAGGTTGTCCCTCACCGGAGGTGTGATGAGATGTTGATGCAATTTGATAGCTATCCGTCTGGCCGGAGTCACTGAAGGTAATGGAACACCCGCATCGCGTTGTCCTGCTCGCTGGCCCCTCCGGGTCAGGAAAGTCATACATAGCGCAGCGAACCGGACTTCCGGTGCTCTGCCTGGACGACTTCTACAAGGACGGCGACGACCCTACGTGTCCGCGTCGGAACGGACAGGTGGATTGGGAGTCCCCACTGTCCTGGGATGCGGACATGGCGGTGCAAACAATCACCCGACTGGCTCGGGAGGGCAAGGCCGAAGTGCCGGTTTATGCGATCGGCGCGGACCGCAGGGTGGCCACCCGGCCATTCGACATCGACGGATCGCCAATCTTTGTCGCCGAGGGGATCTTCGCCGCCGAGATCGTGGCCGAGTGCCGCCGGCAGGGCGTGCTCGCCGGCGCGTACGCGCTGCGCCGCCCACGCGGCGCGACGTTCCTGCGCCGCCTCGCCCGGGACCTCGCCGAGCAGCGCAAGGCGCCCCGGGTGCTGCTCCGGCGCGGGGTCGCGCTGCTGCGTGCCGAGCCGGCCGTGCTGCGCCGGCAGACCGGGCTCGGTGCCGAGGCGGCCCGGGCCGGTCAGGTGCTGCGCGGGGTGGCCGCGCTGCTCTCCGGCCACCCCCGCCAGTCGTGATCAGCCGATCAGCTCGGCGTACGCCGGCTTGATCACCTCGTCGATGATCCGCAGCCGCTCGTCGAACGGGATGAACGCGCTCTTCATCGCGTTGATGGTGAACCACTGGAGTTCCTTCCAGCCGTAGCCGAAGGCCTCCACCAGCAGCGCCATCTCCCGCGACATCGAGGTGCCGCTCATCAGCCGGTTGTCGGTGTTCACAGTCACCCGGAACCGCAGGTCGCGCAGCAGCCCGATCGGGTGGTCGGCGATCGAGGCCGCGGCACCGGTCTGCACGTTCGACGACGGGCACAGCTCCAGCGGGATGCGCTTGTCCCGCACGTACGCGGCCAGCCGGCCCAGCACCGGCGGGTTGCCGGGGGTGATGTCGTCGACGATGCGTACGCCGTGGCCGAGCCGGTCGGCGCCGCACCACTGGATCGCCTGCCAGATGGACGGCAGGCCGAACGCCTCACCGGCGTGGATGGTGAAGTGGAAGTTCTCCCGCTGGAGGTACTCGAACGCGTCCAGGTGCCGGGTGGGCGGGAAGCCCGCCTCGGCGCCGGCGATGTCGAAGCCGACCACCCCGGTGTCGCGGTGCCGCACGGCCAGCTCGGCGATCTCCTGCGACCGGGCGGCGTGCCGCATCGCGGTGAGCAGCGTGCCGATCCGGATCGGGGTGCCCGCCTCGGCGGCCAGCGCGCTGCCCTCCCGGAACCCGGTGACCACCGCGTCGACCACCTCGTCCAGCGTCAGGTTCTGCTCCAGGTGCTGTTCCGGGGCGAACCGCACCTCGGCGTAGACCACGCCGTCGGCGGCCAGGTCCAGCGCGCACTCGCGGGCGACCCGGCGCAACGCGCCGGCGGTCTGCATGACCGCCACCGTGTGCGCGAACGTTTCCAGGTAGCGCTCCAGCGAGCCGGAGTTCGCCGCCTCGGTGAACCAGACGCCGAGCGCCGCCGGGTCGGTGGTGGGCAGTTCGTGGCCGACCTCGGCGGCCAGCTCGACGATCGTCGCGGGCCGCAGGCCGCCGTCGAGGTGATCGTGCAGCAGCGCCTTCGGGACCTTGACGATGTCCTCGTACGAGATTGCGACCATGCTCCGACCCTAGTCACCCCCGGTACGGGCGCGACGGTGGACCGGGCCGGTTCAGGGCCGCCAGCCGTACACCCGCTCCACCGCCAGCCGCAGGACCACCCGCCCGTCGGCCACCATGGCGTCCCGGTACTCGGCCCAGTCCGGGTGCTCGCCGCGGATGCGCCGGTACACCTCGACCAGCTCGTCGACCGTCGCGTCGTCGATGGCGGCGGCCGGCGGGGTGAGCGTCACGGTGCCCTCGGCCACCGCGTACGCCCCGCCGTCGTCGGTGGTCACGTGGAAGCTGGCCCGGGGATCGCGGCGCAGGTTGCGCACCTTCGCCCGGCCGTCGGTGGTGGAGCAGCGGATCAGGCCGGGCTCGGCCAGGTAGTCGAGGTTGGACAGCTGGGGCCGGCCGTCGCGGCGCAGGGTGACGAGCACCCCGCGCCCGCGCTCGCCGAACAGCTCCCACAGCCGGGCGCTCATGCGGTCACCCGCAGCGGGGCGAGCGCGGCGGCCAGCCGGGCGAGCTGATCCAGCATGAGCGCGGCGGCCTCCTCGCGGCCGGGGTCGGGTCGCAGCTCGCCCGACTCGTCCAGCGACTGCCGGAGGAAGACGACCACCTGGTCGTTGACCGGGGTCATGTTCAGCGTCGTCACCACCTGCTTGATCATCTGCACCGCGCGCAGGCCCCCGGAGGTCATGCCGTAGCTGACGAAGCCCACCGGCTTGTGCTGCCACTCGTGGTAGAGGTAGTCGATCGCGTTCTTCAGCGGCGCGCTGAAGCCGTAGTTGTACTCCGGCATCACCAGCACGAAGGCGTCCCCGGCGTCGATCTCGGCGCTCCAGGCGCGGGTGTGCTCGTGCACGTAGTTCCGCTCGGACGGGTGGTGCGGCTCGTCGTGGAAGGGCAGCCCGACCTCGGCCAGGTCGAGCAGGCGCACCTCGTCGAAGCCGGCGTGGCGGACGGCGGCGGCGGTGAACCAGTCACCGATGCGACGGCCGACCCGGCCGGGGCGGGTGCTGGCGACGACGACGTTCAGGCGGGGCATGGTGAGGTCACTCCTGTCGGGGCGGCGGCCGGGGCCGGCGCGGTGAGCCGGGGAACGAGCCAGGCGACGATCGGCCCGATGCCGATCGCGTAGAGCAGGGTGCCGGGGCCGACGACGCCGCCGAGCAGCCAGCCGACGGCCAGCACCGTCACCTCGATCGCGGTGCGGGCCGGGCCGAGCGGCAGGCCGCGGGCGGCCAGGCCGGTCATCAGCCCGTCCCGCGGGCCGGGGCCGAGGCGGGCACCGAGGTAGAGCGCGGTGGCGAGGCCGTTGAGCAGGACGCCCGCGACCAGCAGACCAATCCGGCCGGCGAGCGGGGCGACCGGCGGCAGGAGCGCCAGCGTCGCGTCGAGGGCCAGGCCGACGAGCGCGACGTTCGCCACGGTGCCGACGCCCGGGCGCTGCCGCAGCGGGATCCACAGCAGCAGCACCAGCAGCGCCACACCGTTGACCAGCACGCCCATCGGCAGGCCGGTGCGCTCGGCGAGCCCCTGGTGCAGCACGTCCCAGGACGCGAGCCCGAGGTCGGCGCGGACCATCAGCGCGACGCTGACGCCGAACAGGGCCAGGCCGGCGAACAGCCGCACCAGCCGCGACGGCAGTTTGGTTGACATGTCATCAAGCTAGACCGCAACTTGGTGACATGTCAACAACACCGGTAGGATCGGCCCGTGGACGAACCGCGTTGGCTGGACGAGCAGGAGGACCGCGCGTGGCGCGGCTACCGCCGCATGCGACGCCTGCTCGACCTGGAACTGGCCCGGGAACTGATGCAGGACGCCGGCCTCTCCGAGCCGGACTACGACGTCCTGAGCGACCTGTCCGAGACCCCGGAGCAGCGGCTGCGGCTCAGCGAGCTGGCCGACCGCATGCTCTGGTCCCGCAGCCGCCTGTCCCACCACATCTCCCGGATGCAGCAGCGTGGCCTGGTCACCCGGGAGGAGTGCGCCACCGACGGCCGCGGCTCGGTCGTCACGCTCACCCCGGCCGGGCGCCAGGCCGTCGAAGCCGCCGCGCCCGGGCACGTCGCCGCCGTACGCCGGCACCTGATCGACCTGCTCACCCCGGCGGAGCTGGCCGCGCTCGGCACGCTCAGCCACCGGGTGGTCGACCACCTCACCGGCCGCCCCACCGGCCGCCCGGAAGCGAAGGACTGAGGCGTGGACGACCGCATCCTCGCCCGGCTGCGCTGCCCGGTCTGCGCCGAACCGCTGACCGCCGCCACCGCCGGCACCACCCGCGCCCTGCGCTGCCCCCGCGGGCACAGCTTCGACACCGCCCGGCAGGGGTACGTCAACCTGCTCGCCGGCCGCTCCCCGCACACCGGGGACAGCTCCGAGATGGTCGCCGCCCGCGCCGACTTCCTCGCCGCCGGCCACTACGACGCCGTCGCCGCCGCGCTCGCGACCACAGCGGTACGCGTCGCGGGCGTCGACCCGTACCCCCTGGTGGTCGATGCCGGCGCCGGGACCGGGCATTACCTCGCGGCGGTGCTGGCGGCGCTGCCGGAGGCCGCCGGCCTGGCCCTGGACGTCTCCAAGCCGGCGCTGCGCCGCGCGGCCCGCGCCCACCCGCGGGCCGCCGCCGCGCTCGCCGACACCTGGCAGCGCCTGCCTCTGGCCGACCGGTCGGTGGCCGTACTGCTGAACGTGTTCGCGCCGCGCAACGGCCCGGAGTTCCACCGGGTGCTCGACCCCGGCGGCGCGTTGCTCGTCGTCACCCCGGCCGCCGACCACCTGGCCGAACTGGTCGAGGCGCTGGACCTGCTGCGGGTGGACCCGGCCAAAGCCGACCGGGTCGCGGGCAGCCTCGGCGCCCACTTCACCGAGGAGTCCGCGACCGGGCACCGGGCCCGCCTCGCGCTGACCCGCGCCGAGGTCACCACGCTCGTCGGGATGGGACCGAGCGGGTCCCGGTCACGCTCTCGGTCCGGCTCGGCGTGCACCGCCCGCGCTGACCCGGCTCAGGTGGAGAGGTCGACCTCTTCCCAGCCCGGCGGCTCGTCGTGGTACGGCCCGCGCAGCACCACCGCCCACTCCAGCGCCCACCGGCGCTGACCGATCGCGTTGGCGTCCACCAGGCCCGGCAGCGCGCCGCCGGCCTTCTCCGTCTCCAGGTACGCCCAGTCCAGGCAGTAGTGGAGGTCGAGCAGCGCCGCGGCGTCCCCGGGGTGCTGCGGCGCGGCCAGGATCCGGGCCTGCCACTGGGCGAACGTCTCCCCCGCCACCAGGTTCGGCATCCGCTCGACCAGCCGCTCGTCCACCGGCACCGTCGGGTCCAGCTCCTTGGCCAGCCCGAGCACCCAGGCCAGCGAGAACAGCGCGTCGTGGTGCAGCACGAACGACCTGTGGTCACCCCGGCCGCCCATCACGAACTGCCACTCCGGCGGCGTCACCGAGTCGACCAGGTGCGACTCCAGCAGCCAGCTCATCGCCGCCTGCGCGGGCATGCCGAAGCAGCGGGCCAGGATCACGTGCAGCACCGCGATCCGGGCCTCGACCTCCGGCGTCGGACGCAGCTCGATCTCGTCGCCCGGCTCCCAGACCAGCGGGAACTGCGGCGGGGGCAGCGGCAGGCCCAGCCGGGACAGCTCGTCCAGGCTCGCCTCCCGGACGGCCCGGGGGTCGGGGGCGGATACGCGCACGGTCAGTCCCTGTCTGTTCGGGTCCTCGCCGGTCGGTCCCCCCTGGCCTGGGAGGATAGCGACTCCGACCGGCCCGGCACCATGGCCCTCAGCCGATCCGCTCGATGACGAGCGGCGTCGCCTCCGGCGCGTCCGGCGCGATCCGCACCGCCTCGCGCGCCTCGGCCAGCGCGGCCGGGATCCGCTCGGCGTGCTCGGCGCGCAGCTCGAACAACGGGTCGCCGACACGCACCCGGTCACCCCGTCGCTTGTGCAGCACCACGCCGGACGGGATGCTCACCGGGTCCTCCTTGCGGGCCCGGCCCGCGCCCAGCCGCCAGGCGGCCACCCCGATCGCGTACGCGTCCAGCTCTGCGACCCAGCCGTCCTCGGCCGCGGTGACCACCTCGACCTCGTTCGCGGTGGGCATCGGCGCGTCCGGGTCGCCGCCCTGCGCCCGGATCATCGTCCGCCAGGCGTCCATCGCCCGGCCGTCCCGCAGCGCCGCCTCCGGGTCGGCGTCGGGCAGCCCGGCCGCGTGGAGCATCTCCCGGGCCAGCGCCAGCGTCAGCTCCACCACGTCGGCCGGGCCGCCACCGGCCAGCACCTCCACCGACTCGGTCACCTCGACCGCGTTGCCGACGGCCAGGCCGAGCGGCGTGGACATGTCGGTGAGCAGGGCGACCGTCCGTACGCCGTGCGCGCCGCCCAGCTCGACCATGGTGCGGGCCAGCTCGCGGGCGTCGTCGGCGTTCTTCATGAACGCGCCGGAGCCGACCTTCACGTCGAGCACCAGCGCGCCCGTGCCCTCGGCGATCTTCTTGCTCATGATCGAGCTGGCGATCAACGGGATCGCCTCGACGGTGCCGGTGACGTCGCGCAGCGCGTACAGCTTGCGGTCGGCCGGGGCGAGCCCGTCGCCGGCCGCGCAGATCACCGCGCCCACGTCGCGGAGCTGCGCGATGAACTCGTCGTTCGTGAGCGCCGCCCGCCAGCCCGGGATCGACTCCAGCTTGTCCAGCGTGCCGCCGGTGTGGCCCAGGCCCCGGCCGGACAGTTGCGGGACGGCCGCGCCGCAGGCGGCGACCAGCGGGGTCAGCGGCAGGGTGATCTTGTCACCGACACCGCCGGTGGAGTGCTTGTCCACTGTCGGGCGGGCCACCGGCGACAGGTCGAGCCGCTCGCCGCTGGCGATCATGGCGGCGGTCCACCGGGCGATCTCCGGCGCGGTCATGCCGCGCAGCAGGATCGCCATGGCCAGCGCGGACATCTGCTCGTCGGCGACCAGACCCTTCGTGTACGCGTCGACCACCCAGTCGATCTGCCCCTCGCTCAGCACACCCCCGTCCCGCTTGGCCCGAATGACGTCAACCGCCGTAAAAGCACTCACTTACAAGATCCAATCAGTTTGATCGCGCGTGGCCACACCGACCCGCGAACGGTGACCAGGTCCGGCC
>NZ_JAGPXV010000859.1:0-1954 GCF_018070405.1 Micromonospora sp. D75 | reverse complement strand
GTCTACGCGCTCACCGGCGCCGACCTGGTCATCCGGGCCGGCGAGACGGTCGGCATCGTCGGCGAGTCCGGCTGCGGCAAGTCCACCCTCGCCAAGGTGCTCGTCGGCCTGCAACGGCCGACCGCCGGCACGGTGTCCTTCGCCGGCAAGGACGTGTGGTCGATGACCGCCACCGAGCGGCGCGAGCACATCGGCGCCGGCGTCGGCATGATCTTCCAGGACCCGGCCACCTCACTGAACCGCCGGATGCCGGTACGCGACATCCTGCGCGACCCGCTCGACGTGCACCGCCGGGGCACCCGGCAGCAGCGCGAGCAGCGGGTGACCGAGCTGATGGCCCTGGTCGGCCTGCCCCGCTCGGTCGCCGACGTGCTGCCCAGCCAGCTCTCCGGCGGCCAGCGCCAGCGGGTGTCCATCGCCCGCGCGCTGGCCCTGGAACCGGGGCTGGTCATCGCCGACGAGCCGACCAGCGCGCTCGACGTGTCGGTCCGCGCGCAGATCCTCAACCTGCTGCTGGACCTCAAGGATCGGCTCGGCCTGGCCATGGTGCTGGTGTCGCACGACATCCAGACCGTCAAGCGGGTCAGCGACCGGGTCGTCACCATGTACCTGGGCCGCATCGTCGAGCAGACCCCCGCCGACCTGCTGCCCGAGGGCGGCCGCCACCCGTACACCCGGGCGTTGTTCTCGGCCACGCCGGGCCTGCTCTCACCGATCGAGCCCATTCCGCTGGTCGGCCCGGTCCCGTCGGCGACCCGGCCGCCGAGCGGCTGCCCGTTCCGGACCCGCTGCTGGGCCGCCACCGACGGCTGCGCCGTGGACATGCCCGCGCCGCGCCCCGCCGAGGGCGCGGGCCACGAGTTCCGCTGCCACCACCCGGTGCCCGCCGGCACCGCCAACACCGAACTGGTCGCGCTCGCCACCTCGGCGACCGGCCGCACCACAACTGAGTCTGTCGAGGAGAACCTGTGACCACCCCAGCCCCGCGGTTCGCCGGAGTCGTGCCGCCGGCCGTCACCCCCCTGACCGAAGAGGGCGAGGTCGACGTCCACTCCCTGGAACGGCTGGTCGAATGGCTGCTCGACGCCGGCGTCGACGGCATCTTCGCCCTCGGCAGCTCCGGCGAGACGGTCTTCCTCACCGACCGGCAGCGGGACCTCGCGCTGGAGACCATCGTCAAGACCGCCGGCGGCGCCGTGCCGGTCCTCGCCGGCTGCATCGAACCCACCACCCGCCGGGTCGTGGAGCGGGCCGAGGCGTCCACCCGGCTGGGCGCGGACGGCCTCGTCGTGACCGCCCCGTTCTACGCCATCGTCGGCCCGCACGAGATCGAGCGGCACTTCCGCGCCGTCGCCGCGGCGGTCGAGCTTCCGCTGCTGGCGTACGACATCCCGGTCTGCGTGCACAGCAAGCTCTCCGTCGACCTGCTGACCCGCCTCGCCACCGAGGGTGTGCTGGCCGGCGTCAAGGACTCCAGCGGCGACGACGTCGCGTTCCGCCAGCTGGCGCTCGCCATCGCCGAGCACGCGCCGGAGCGCGACTTCAGCCTGCTCACCGGCCACGAGGTCGTGGTCGACGCGATGATGCTCGCCGGTGGCTCCGGCTCGGTGCCCGGACTGGGCAACGTGGACCCGGCCGGGTACGTGCGGCTGCACCGCGCCTGCGTGGCCGGCGACTGGGCCGCGGCCCGCCGGGAGCAGGACCGCCTGACCCGGTTGTTCCGCATCGTCGACGCGGCCGACCCGGCCACCTCGGCGGGCGCCACCCGGGGCGTCGGCGCGTTCAAGACCGCGCTGTCCCTGCTCGGCGTCATCGCCGGCAACGCGGTGTCGCTGCCGCTGCGGCCGCTGGACGACGCCGAGACGGGCCGCGTGCGTACCCAGCTGGAACTGGCCGGGCTGCTCTGACCATGCCCGAGGTGAGCACGACCGGTCTGGTCGCCGCGCTCGACATC
>NZ_JAGPXV010000858.1:0-1961 GCF_018070405.1 Micromonospora sp. D75 | reverse complement strand
GTGCCCGGCACCGTCTCCGCGTACGTGGGCCGGCCCGGCGCGCGGCCGGCGTGGACGCGGCGCGCCGACGCCACCCACTACGCGGCGAGCACCATGAAGCTCGCCGTGCTGGTGGCGCTGTTCCGCGCCGCCGAGGCCGGCCGGCTCGACCTGGACGCGCCGGTGCCGGTGCGCAACTCGTTCGACTCCGCGCTGCCCGGCGCGCCCCGGTTCGCCAACGCCCGGAACTACGACAACGACGAGGCGGTCTGGGACCGCGTCGGCGGGGACGCGCCGCTGCGTTGGCTCGCCGAACGGATGATCGTCCGGTCCAGCAACCTGGCCACGAACATCTGCATCGGCCAGGTGGGGCTGCCCGCCGTGGCGCGGGCGTGGGCGCTCGCCGGGGCGCGGCACAGCGTCACCGGCCGCGGCATCGAGGACTTCGCCGCCCGCGACTCCGGCATCGACAACCTGGTCACCGCCGCCGACCTGGCCGCCCTGCTCGGCGAGCTGGCGCTCGGCGCGACCCGGCCCGGCCCGCTCGCCTCGCCGTCTGCCTGCGCGGCCATGCTCGACGTGCTCGCCGCCCAGGAGCACCGCGAGGACCTGGCCGCCGGGCTGCCCGACGGCACCCGCGTCGCGCACAAGAACGGCTGGGTCCGCGGCGTGCGCCACGGCGCGGGCGTGGTCTTCCCGGACGACGCGCCGCCGTACACGATCGTCGTCTGCACCACCACCGACCTGGCCGACGGCGGCGCGGACGGCGACGAGGTGGAGGACGACGCCTGCCGGCTGATCGCGCACGTCTCCGCGCGGGTCTGGGCGGCGCGACACGACCTGGCCGGCTGACCCGGCTACTCCAGCAGCCGCTCGCGCAGCGCCGCGCGGTCCGCGTCGGTCACCCCCAGACCGTCGCGCAGGTACGCCTCGAACGAGCCGTGCGTCCGGCGCACCTCGTCGTAGGCGGCGTCCAGGTATTCCGGGCGCACCTCCAGCAGCGGCCGCGCCACCGCCGGATCCAGGTCCGGCCGGCGCTGGATCATCGCGGACAGCAGCACCTCGCGCAGGCTCTCGGTCAGCTCGTTGTGCACCAGGTAGTCGGCGCGGATCGCCTCCTCCTGGACGCCCAGCGCGGTCAGCAGCACCACCGACAGCCAGCCGGTGCGGTCCTTGCCGGCCGAGCAGTGGAACAGCAGCGGCAGGTTCGCGTCCTCGACGGCCAGCCGCACCGCCGCGCTGAAACCGGCCCGCGCCGACTCGCCGGTGACGAACCAGCGGTAGATCGCCGTCATCGCCCCCGGCATGCCCTCCCGGGCCAGCGCCGCGTAGGCGTTCAGGTCGTGGCCCTGCAGCACCGCCGAGACGTACGTGAAGACGGGATGCGCCGCGTCGTAGACGGGCAGGTGCACCACGCGGGGCGCACCGGCCAGCCGGTCCGGCGGGGCCACCGCCTGCTCGTGGACGTCACGCAGGTCCACCACGCAGGCCGGGCCGAGCTTGCCCAGCACCGGCAGGTCCTCGTCGGTGAGCCGGCCCAGCGCGGGCGTGCGGATGAGCCGCCCGGCGCGTACCCGCCGCCCGTCTGTCGTCGGCAGTCCGCCCAGGTCACGCGCGTTCGGCGCGCCCACCAGCTCCCATTCCCGCCCGGTCATCGGCCCTCCCCTGCTCGCCGCCAGTTGGCTATAGGGTGCCCCACATGACCATCGCCGCGGTACGCACCCACCGTCTGTCGGCCCCCTTACACACCCCGTTCGTCACCGCGCTGCGCCGCACCACCACAGTGGACACGCTGGTCGTGGAGGTGATCGACGGCGACGGCCGCTCGGGTTTCGGTGAGGCGCCGCAGGTCTGGCAGGTGACCGGCGCGTCGGTGGCCGGCGCCGAGGCGTGCGTACGCGAACTGCTCGCGCCGCTGCTGATCGGCCGGGACGCCGACGACCTCCAGGCGGGCTGCGCCCTGGTGCGTCGCGCCGTGGTGG
>NZ_JAGPXV010000857.1:0-1962 GCF_018070405.1 Micromonospora sp. D75 | reverse complement strand
GGTGACCGTCGGGCCGCGGTCACCGGGTTCACCCGCGGCCCGACGGTCACCCGGTACGAGGTGGAGCTGGGCCCGGGCGTCAAGGTCGAGCGGATCACCCAGCTGTCCCGCAACATCGCGTACGCGGTGAAGTCGCCGGACGTGCGCATCCTCAGCCCGATCCCGGGCAAGAGCGCGGTCGGCGTGGAGATCCCGAACACCGACCCGGAAAACGTGTCGCTCGGCGACGTGTTGCGCTCCCGCGAGGCGACCAGCGACCACCACCCGATGGTGGTGGCGCTCGGCAAGGACATCGAGGGCGGCTACGTGGTGGCCAACCTCGCGAAGATGCCGCACATCCTGATCGCGGGCGCCACCGGCGCGGGCAAGTCGAGTTGCCTCAACAGTCTGCTTGTGTCCATTTTGACCCGGGCCACGCCGGACGAGGTGCGGCTGCTGCTGATCGACCCGAAGCGCGTCGAGATGACCGGCTACGAGGGCATCCCGCACCTGGTCACGCCGATCGTGACCAACCCGAAGAAGGCGGCCGACTCGCTGGAGTGGGTCGTCCGCGAGATGGACATGCGCTACGACGACCTCGCCGCCAACGGGGTCCGGCACATCGACGACTTCAACCGCAAGGTGCGCAACGGCGAGATCAAGGCGCCGCCGGGCAGCGAGCGGGAGATGCGGCCGTACCCGTACCTGCTGGTGATCGTGGACGAGCTGGCCGACCTGATGATGGTCGCGCCGCGCGACGTGGAGGACTCCATCGTCCGGATCACCCAGCTCGCCCGCGCCGCCGGGATCCACCTGGTGCTGGCCACCCAGCGGCCCTCGGTGGACGTGGTCACCGGCCTGATCAAGGCGAACGTGCCGTCCCGGCTCGCGTTCGCCACCTCCTCGCTCGCCGACTCGCGGGTCATCCTGGACCAGCCCGGCGCGGAGAAGCTGCTGGGCCGCGGCGACGGCCTGTTCCTGCCGATGGGCGCGTCGAAGCCGCAGCGCATCCAGGGCGCCTGGGTCACCGAGCGCGAGATCGCCGACGTGGTCAAGTTCTGCAAGGACCAGCGGGAGCCGGAGTTCCGCCCGGACGTGCTCGCCCCGGCGCAGGACAGCAAGAAGAAGATCGACGAGGACATCGGCGACGACCTGGACCTGCTCGTGCAGGCGGTCGAGCTGGTGGTCACCTCGCAGTTCGGGTCGACCTCGATGCTCCAGCGCAAGCTGCGTGTCGGTTTCGCCAAGGCGGGCCGGTTGATGGACCTGATGGAGACCCGCGGCGTGGTCGGGCCGTCCGAGGGTTCCAAGGCCCGCGACGTGCTGGTCAAGCCGGACGAGCTGGAGGAGGTCCTGGCCGGCCTGCGCGGCGGCGAGGACTGACGACCCACGACGGACGACGGCGGCCCCCACCGTCAGGTGGGAGCCGCCGTCGGCGGTTTCCGGCTCAGTTGAGCAGCGCGGCGACGAGCACGGCGCCGATGATCGCGCCGACCACGCTCGCGGCGGCGGCGTACCAGCCCAGCGGCTTGTCGCCGAGGACGGCGCCGACGATGCCGAGGATCAGGCCGAGGACGCCGAAGATCAGCGGGGACAGGAAGATCGCGAGAGCCGCGAAGACGAACGCGATGATCGTGCAGATCCGGGCGGCGTTGGTACGCGGACGGGCGCTGGCGTGGATGTCGGCCATGGGGTTCCTCCGTGAGTGATCTCGCTACCGGTCAAAGAAAGATCCGGTACCCCGGCCGCCGCGTCGTCCAAACCGGATGCGGCATCGATCAGGCGAACAACTTCAATCCGATCACGCCGGCGACCACCAGCAGCAGGCAGGCCACGCGCGGCAGGTTGACCGGCTCGCCGAGCGCGAGCATGCCCACCAGCGCGGTGCCCACCGCGCCGATGCCGACCCACACCGCGTAGCCGGTGCCGACCGGGATGTCGCGCAGCGCGTACGCCAGGCCGGCCATGCTGCCGACGAGCGTG
>NZ_JAGPXV010000856.1:0-1971 GCF_018070405.1 Micromonospora sp. D75 | reverse complement strand
GGACCGGACGCCCAGGCCGGCGAGCGTGCCCGCGAGGACCGCGCCGGCCGGCGGGTCGAGCTGGCGTTCCATCAGGTGGCCGACCGGGTGGACCACTGTCACGTCGAGACCCCGCGCGGCCAGCCCGCGGGCCGCCTCCAGGCCCAGCAGCCCGCCGCCGAGCACGACGACGCGGCGCGCGCCCTCGGCGGCGGCGAGGATCCGCCGGCAGTCGCCGAGCGTGCGGAACGGGACGACCCGCTCGGGCATCGGCGCGAGGCCCGGCAGCGGCGGCACCACGGCCCGGCTGCCGGTGGCGAGCACCAGGTGGTCGTACCCGTGTCGCTCGCCGTCGTCGGTGACCACCTCGCCGGCGGCGCGGTCCACGGCGGTGACCGCCGCGCCGGTGTGCACCTCGACGCCCGGCCCCACCGCTTCGACCAGCTCCACGTCCGGCTCGCCGATGCGTCCGGCGAGCAGCGTGGAGAGCATGATCCGGTTGTACGCGCGGTGCGGCTCCGCCCCGAGCACGGTGATCGAGTGGTTCCCGCCGCGTGCGTGCAGCTCGGCGGCGAGCCGGGCGCCGGCCATGCCGTGGCCGACGACGACGATGCGCTCGTTCATGCCGGCTCCACCCGGACCGCGCAGATCTTGAATTCGGGCATCCCGGAGACCGGGTCGAGCGCGTCGTTGGTGACCGAGTTGGCGCGTTGCGCGCCGGGCCAGTGGAACGGGGCGAAGACGGTGTCCGGCCGGATCGCGGTGCTGAGCCGGGCCGGCGCCCGTAGCTCACCCCGGCGGGAGACCACACGTACCGGTGCTCCCTCGGTCACGCCGAGCCGTGCCGCCAGGTCCGGGTGCAGCTCGACGAAGCCGCCCGGCGCGGCCCGGCGCAACGCGGCGACCCGCCGGGTCTGCGCGCCGGACTGGTACTGCGCGAGCACCCGGCCGGTGGTGAAGTGCAGCGGATAGTCGGCGCACACCGGCTCGGCGGCCGGCCGGTGGGTCACGGCGTGGAACTGGGCCCGGCCGTCCGGGGTGGGGAAGCGGTCGGCGAACAGCCGGGGCGTGTCCGGGCCGTCCCGGTCCGGGCAGGGCCAGAACACGCCGGTGTCGGCGTCGATCCGGTCCCAGGTGATCCCGGCGTAGTCGGCCGGACCGCCGGCCGAGGCCCGGCCCAGCTCCGCGAACACCTCGCGCGGGTCGCTCGGCAGTGGCGCGCCGTCGGTCAGCCGCCCGGCGAGCGCGGCGAGGATCTCCAGCTCGGTACGGACCCCGGCCGGTGGCTCACGCAGCGCGCGGCGGCGCAGCACCCGGCCCTCCAGATTGGTCATCGTGCCGTCCTCCTCGGCCCACTGGGCGACCGGCAGCACCACGTCGGCCAGCTCGGCCGTCTCGGAGCGGACGAAGTCCGCCACCACGAGCAGGTCCAGGGCGCGCAGCCGGGACTCGACCCGCGCGGCGCGGGGCGCGGACACGACCGGGTTGGAGCCGAACACCAGCAGCGCCCGCGCGCCCGACGGCGTGCCCAGCGCGTCCAGGAGCTGGTACGCGGGCACCCCCGGCCCGGGCAGCGAGTCCGGGTCGACGCCCCACACCCCGGCGACGTGCGCGCGGGCCGCCGGGTCGTCGATACGCCGGTAGCCGGGGAGCTGGTCGGCCTTCTGCCCGTGTTCCCGGCCGCCCTGCCCGTTGCCCTGCCCGGTCAGGCAGCCGTAACCCGAGCCGGGGCGGCCGGGCAGGCCCAGGGCGAGCGCCAGGTTGATGAGGGCGGTGACCGTGTCCACGCCCTTGGCGTGTTGCTCGGCGCCCCGCGCGGTGAGAATGATCGCCTGGTCCACTGTGGCCAGCGCGCGGGCGGTCGCGTACAGGTCGGCCACCGGCACGCCGGAGAGCCGCTCCACCTCCGCCGGCCAGTAGCCGGCCACCGTCCGCCGGACCTCGTCGAAGCCGGTGGTCCGCTCCGCCACGTACGCCCGGTCCAGCCAGCCC
>NZ_JAGPXV010000855.1:0-1976 GCF_018070405.1 Micromonospora sp. D75 | reverse complement strand
AGGTTGGCGCTGGTCGCGGGCACCCGGACCCGGACCGGGCCGGGGAGGAAGGTCGTCGGCACCGGCTCATGCTAGGACGTCACCCCGACAGCCCGGCCGGACCGCCCGGAGCGTGGGACCGGCGTGTCAGCCGGTGCGCTCCGGGGTCGGCGCGTCGACCGGGTCGGTGAGCGAGAGCCGCCGGGTGGCGAACCGCCAGCCGAGCGCGTAGACGACGGTGGCCAGGCCGCAACCGACCAGCACGGTGCGCTCGTCCACCCGGTCCACCACGAGCGCCACAACCAGCTGGCTCACCGCGATGGCGAGCGTGGCCAGCATCATGTCGGTGGCGAAGACCCGGCCGCGCAGCCGGTCCGGCACCTCGCCCTGCAACGCGTAGTTGGACAGCACCCAGTTGCTGCCGCCGCCCAGGTGGGCCAGGAAGACCAGGACCAGCACCAGCGGGAACCAGGACACCACCGACGCGCCCAGATAGGCCAGGCCGTACAGCGACATGGACAGCGCCAGACCGGTGAGCAGCCAGGCCCGGTTGCTGAGCACCCGGCGCATCAGGATCGGACCGACCAGGGCCCCGGCGCCCCGGGCGGCGAAGAGCAGGCCCGCCCCGACCGGGCCGACGCCGTACACGCCGGCGAGCAGCGGGAAGACGGTCAGCACGCCGTTGCCCAGGCCGACCGCCGACTTCACGGTGACCAGCGCGAGCACGCGCGGACGCTGGACGATGTAGCGCAGCGCCTCCCGGATCGCCGCCCACGTGCGCGGCACGGCCGCCGCCGGGTCGCGCGGCGCCTGCAGGGGCCGGCGGATCAGCGCGGCCAGGCCGAACGCGGCGAGCAGGCCCGCGGCGGCCACCCAGAAGCTGGCGTACGGGCCGTACGCGGCACTCAGTATGCCGCCCAGTGAAGCGCCGACCACTGTCATGGTGCCCCAGGCCGAGCCGGCGACCGCGTTCGCCGCCGCCAGGTCCGCCGGGTCGACCACGTTGGGCAGCGCGGCCTGGGCGGCCGGCGAGTAGAACGCCTTCGCCACCGCCACCAGCGCGATCGCCGCCAGCGCCAGCCAGGCCGTGCCGGCGCCGCGCACACCGAGCAGCAGCAGGACACCGGCCAGGGCCGCGATGTTCGCCGCCATCATCACCTTGCGGCGGTCGAACCGGTCGGCCACGGTCCCGGCGTACGGCAGCAGCAACGCGGTGGTGCCGGTGTCCACGGCCAGCACCAGCGCGCCCCACACCCCGCTGCCGGTCAGCTCCGGCAGCAGCACCAGCAGCGGCACCATGACGAACCAGTCCGCGCCGAACACGACCAGCTCGGCGATGAACAGATGGCGGAAGTCGCGGTTGCGGACGAGGACGGAGAGGGTGGGCGACACGCGGGCACCCTATCGGGCCGCTCCCCCACCGGCAGCTCGGCGCAGCAGGTCGGAGACCGTGACGAAGGTGTATCCCCGGGCCCGCAACCCGTCGATCATGTCGGGCAGGCCGCGGAGCGCGACCAGCCGCCGGTCGTCGCCCACGTCGTGCCCGAGCACGATCGTGCCGGGGCGCACGTCGGCCACGATCCGCCGGGCGTGCCCGGCCGGGTCGTGCGGGAACTCGCTCTCGACCATCTGCAGCGTCCACAGCACCAGCCGGTAGTCCAGCCGGGCCGAGGCGTACAGCACCGCGCCGCCCAGATGTCCCCAGGGCGGGCGGAGCAGTCGCGGGGACGATCCGGTGGCCGCGGTGATCGCATCGTGGCTGCGGCGCAGGTCGTCGTAGACCGTCGCGGCGTCCATCCGGGCCAGGTCGCGGTGCGCCCAGCTGTGGTTGCCGACCTCGTGGCCGTCCATCCGGTCCCGGACCAGCGGGGCGTGCCGGCGCGCCCGCTCACCGACCAGGAAGAAGGTGGCCGGCACCCGGTGCTCGGCCAGGGTGTCCAGCACCAGCGGGGTCCAGTGTGGGCGGGGGCCGTCGTCGACGGTGAGCGCCACCAGAG